>CAIXDS010000182.1 GCA_903918195.1 uncultured Acetobacteraceae bacterium
ATCCCGGCCAGTGCCGATCGCTTTTCACGCAACGTGGCGATCACATGCAGCTCGGCCATCCCCGCTCCCCTTCTGAAAGCCAACGAAAGAGATGGTAGACGGCATGCTTCCGCAACCGAACCGTCTACTGGTGGCGGCTAATACATGATACCGGGTATTTCGGCCCTTGGCGGGCTCCGGGGGCAGCGTCCCTGGCCTTCTTCACAAGACCACGCCACACAGACCCGGCACCGCGCTGCATCAGCGATAAACCGGACCCTTACACGCGATAACGAATCCCTTATCGCGCCTTATGCAGGGGCGTCACGTTAGGTCGGCGCCCTACGACATTGCCTGCAATGCCGCCACCGTGCAGTTTTACGCGGCCGGGCCTTCCGATCTTTCGTGTCAAGCATCATTCTCATTAATCGCGGTAGGGATGCGCATTACTGCGCACCCCTACCGCGATTTATCGCACGCCGTCACCACAACGCGGCACGAAAACAGCAACCGATCCCGAATCCAGGGCTCAGTGAAGGAAGCATCGGTCATGCGATTGCAAATCTCGACGGACAGTCTCGATGAATGCGATCGCGTCGCATTCTGGAACGAGGCCGTTTGTCAGCATCTCTTCAACGTCACCCCTGACACGCTGCCCGAGGCAGTCCCGTTCCGCGCCCGGCTGGATGTCCATGTCGCCGGCCGTTTCGCCATCATCGAGGTCGATTCGAACAACCCCGATGCGCAGCGAACCACGGCGGACCTGGCCCGCAGCCGGGGCGATACGGTGTTGCTCCATCGTGTCGTCAGCCCCGAGCGCTACCGTGTTGGCGGCGAAGCATATTCGCTCGGGCCGGGCGATTTTTGCATCCCGCCGACTGATGCACCCTTCCGCTGCCACCAGCCGGAGGGAATCAGGGGCCCCGCACTTCTGATTCCACGGGCGGTGCTGAACCCGTTGCTGGCGGGCGGGCACCTGCCGCTGTTCTTTCGCCTGAATGGCGCTTCGCCGCTCGGCGCGCTGCTGGGCGGCGCGCTTGAGGCGGCGGCGGCGCAGGTGCCGAAGCTGCCCGGCGAGCTTGGCGATGCGGTGCTGCACAATCTGGCCGGGCTGCTGGCGCTCGCCTGCGGTGCCTCGGCCGACGGCCGCGAGACCGGCCGGCAGGCGCTGCGGGCGGCGCATCTGGACGCGGCGCGGCGGCATGTCGAGCGCCATTTGGCCGAGCCGGAGCTGGCGCCAGCCGCGGTTGCTGCCGCGCTCGGCATATCGGTGCGGCAGTTGCATGTGCTGTTCGAGCCGACCGGGACGAGTTTTGCCCGCTATGTGCAGCAGCGCCGGTTGGAGGCCTGCCGCACCGCGCTGGCCAGCCCGCTCGATGGCCAGCGCTCGGTGGCGGACATCGCGTTCGGCTGGGGGTTCAACAGCCTGTCGGTGTTTTATCGCGCCTTCCAGGCGGCGTATGGCATGTCGCCCGGCGATTTCCGGGAAGCGGCGCGGCGGGAACGCGAGGGAAGGTGGAGGCACTTGCTTCTCCCTTGAGGGAGGGGGAGAAGCAAGCTGCGGTCTGCGCGGGTGCGGAGTCCCGTCTGCGCACAGCCGGAAGACGCGCGTCGCTTCAGCTTGGCAAAGTTCACGCTGTCGAAACCGGGCTGCGCGCGAATGCACAAAGCCGCGCAGGCCATCACCAGGGGGATCGTCCCATGTTACAACGTCACGTCATTCTGGGAATTGCTGCTGTTGCCGGACTGGGGGCGCTGATCGCAAGTGCGCCGGCACAGGCCGGCGCTCAGATCAACCATATCAGCCTCAACTCACTGACCTTCAACCATCTCACCCTCAACGCACTGGTCGCAAACGGCGTCGCCTCCAGCGGCGCGGATTTGGAGCAGTTGAACGGAGTCGCGGTGGTCGGCATCACCCTGCCCGCGGCGGCGGAGCACTGAGCCTGTTGCGGCGGACCGGTGCTGCGACACCGGCGGCGCTGATCGGCCTCGCCCTGCTCGCGATCGCGCTGTTCCCGATCGGCTTGCTTGCGGTCGCCGCCGGGGCCTCCCCGGCGGCAGCCCAGGTACGCAGCGTCGAGATCGAGAACAGCACGTTCCGGATCACCCTGGAGGATGGCAGGGTGCTCGCACAGGAATCCCTGCCGGGCACCGTGCTGGCGCTGGGCGACGGCAGCGGACGGCAGCGCACGATCCGCATCGACGCGGTCGAACGCGACCCGCGCGACCCCGCGGGTGAGGTGGTGCTGTACACGCTCTCCGAGCCCGACCCTGCCGGCAATTGGCACAATCTGTGTGAACCCGACCCGGACGGGCGGCGGCTGGGCTTTCCGCTTCCAGGGGCTTTCACGCCGGATGGACGCTACATGCCCGGCCCGGGGCGGCTGCTGCTCACCTGCACCGGCGGGGCCGAGGGGAAATGCATCCGCTTCGGCTACAAGCCCTGGCGGCAGGCGCCCGGCGGCGCCTCCCTGGAGTCCTATTATCAGGCCTGCGTCCGGCTGGTGCGGGCCGATTACTGTGGCGACGGCGTCGGCCACACCCGCAACGGCACGCCGATCGACATTTTCGACCGCATCGGCATCCAGCGCGACGAATCCGCGCCGGGGATGAGCTTTGAGGCGGCCTTCGGCCCGGATGGCGCGGTGTGCGTGCGCCACACGCGCCTGTCGGATGTGCTGCAATCGGACGCGCTGGGCGCCGCATGCCCCCGGCTGGCCGGCCATATCGGCGAGTCCTGCGACGACACGGCCGACGCGCTGCTGTTCGTGCGCTCGGTCGGCCGCTGACGTCGCAGCACCGAAGCGGGAGCCCGCTAGACTAGCCACCACCCAATTCTCGAGGATCGCGAGGTCGCCGGCGAAAGGTTCCGCAAAAACGATTACTTACGGCGTTAGCCTCGAAATCGTGCTGTGGCTGACGGTGTTGCTCCGCCCGATGTCGCGCATAGGCTCTCCCGCATCGCGGCGACGGAGCGCCTCCTTGATCTGGTGCGCAGTCATCTTCGGCGAGCGGCCCATCTTCACGCCCTGCGCAATGGCGCGCTTGCGGGCTTCGCCTGTGCGGACGCAAACTGCTCGCGTTGCGGACCGCCCAGCGGAAAAAGACGCAACGGTTCACAGGCGGCCTTGATCGCGGCGACGACGCGCGAGGCGATGTCGGCGGACGCATCGGACGCGATGGTGAACCAGATTTCGGCGAGATCGGACTCGACGGCATCGGTCAGGCGGAGGGCGAGCGACTCGCTAATAGCTTTCTTCCTCGCTCGATGATGCGGGCGGCGTCGAAATCCTTCACCCGGCCTTCGGCCAGATCGGTCAGCCCCTTGTCGATATCGGCTTTCAGCGACGCCAGTTGTTCCACCTGCAGCGCGCGCTTCATCTTCCAGTCGCGCAGCGCTTCGCGCACGACCTCGCTGCTCGATGCATAGTCGCCGCCCTCAACCGCGCCCTTCACGGCGGCGGCCATATCGGACGGCAAGGTGATCGTCAGCCGTTCAGAGCCTGTTTGACTATCCCATAGACGCTTTTTCGCGGCAGTAGGCGCGAAGGACGCGGTGGACATTGGCAATCTCGACCGCATCTTCTGCGGCGGCTGGACTTTGTTCCAAATTACGAGTCAGGCGGCGGTAACGAT
>CAIXDS010000183.1 GCA_903918195.1 uncultured Acetobacteraceae bacterium
GCCTTCCTTGATCGTGGCGCCGTCGGCGGCGGTGCCGGTTCGAACCGGGATGAGTCCGGTTTCGTCCGGGTCCGGTGCGGACTCTGCTGACGGCGTGAAGATGTTGGCGGGGAGCCGCAAGAGGGCTTCGCACAGCCGGTCCTCCAACTTGCCGGTGCCGTGCCGCGGGCGGCAGGTATAGGTTGGGTCCGGCCCATAGATGCCGGGCCTCACGGCGTGCGTGCCCAGCACCATGTCGGGATGGGCGGCGAAATAGGCGTTGATCTCAATGGTCCTGGCTTCCGGAAGTGTGGCGCCGTCGGCATCGCCTGGATGCCCGGCCTCGGGCACGATCGCGGAGAGCGTGATCCAGTTCAGGCCGCCGGGCTCCTGGCCAGGGGCGCGGCGCTGGAACACCAGCACGTCGACGACGACGTCGGTGCCGGCGGCGGCGCGCATGCTGCCTTCGGGAAGCCGCACGGCGCCCACCAGGTCGGCCATGCCGGCGATATGCTCGCGCGCAGTCGTGCTCGCCTTGTCCATCGTGCCGGTGCTGGTGACGAACAGGGCGAGGCCACCCGGACGCAGCCGGGCGATCGACCTCGCCACGAAATAATCATGCAGCCGCAGGCCGAGCGCCGCGGTCGCCGGATCGGCGCGGACGATCCGGTCGGCGAACGGCGGATTCCCGATGACCAGGTCGAAGCCGCCTTCCACCTGGCTGCGCGTGAAGTCTTCGCAACGGATCATCGCCTCGGGATGCACGAGGCGGGCGATGCGGGCGGTGATCGGATCGTACTCGATGCCGGTGAGCCGGGTGGTGCTGCGCAGTTCCGGCGGCAGCAGCGCGAAGAAAAGGCCGGTGCCCATGCCGGGTTCGAGCACGCGGCCGCCGGAGAACCCGAGATGCCGGGCAGCACACCAGAGCGCCCGCACGATCGGCTCGGGCGTGAAATGCGCATATTGGGTTGATCGGCGAAGCGCTGCGAATTCCGCCGGGGAGGCGAGCGTCATCAGGGTGCGCCCGGTCTCCTCCCAGCCGTCGCGGAAGGTGGTGGCACCGGGCAGCGGGAAGCAGTTCTGCGCCAGTTCGGTCGCGCCGAAGCCGGTGAAGCGCAGCAGCTGCGCCTGCTCGTCGGGCGTTGCCGGCCTGTCGGAGGCCTCCAACTCTTTGGACAGGCGGATGGCGGCCAGATTGTCACGCGCCCGCGCCTTCCAGCCGCGCGCGAGCGAACGGTCGGTGGTGAGATAATAGTTCGTGCCGTGCACCGCAGGCGGCGCTGTCGGCACCCTCGGATCATCGTCATCATCCTGGTCGCAGGCCAGCGAGATCGTCACCGGCTCGGCCGCCGGTGTGTAAAGGGTCGAGGTGAGGGCGGTGGCGTCGAACAAGGTCATGGTGAATGGCGCGGTGTCAGGCATGGCTGGCTCCTGCTGCGGGCAGCCGGCCGCGTTCCGGCGCGGGTGCTGCGCCGGGCCGGGCGGCCGGATGAAAGGGGGGCGACCTGGATGGACGGGTGCTACGCGGCGGTCCGTTGGGCTGCCGGCGATGGAATGGCGTCACGCGGTGTCAGAGCTTGTGAAGCAATCGAAACCGCGGATGAACGCCTGCCGATGTCATTGGCCTTGCCCGGCGCGCACCGAGCGGGGCGGGCGTTCGCTCGCAAACGCTCAGTGCGCGCTTGCCGCCATTGCACGGCGGGCCTTCTCGTAGGTCACCACCAAATCCGGCCAGTCTTCGCGCACGGTCTCGACGCCAACGCCTCGATGTCGCGAATGAATTCTGCCAGCGCCGTGGCCAACGCGCCGTCCGGCGGACTGGCCGCCGCCGGCAGCACATCGCGCAGCTTGCGCCCGTCCGTGCCGATCTCAGCGATGCCACGCTCGCTGTCCACGATCTCATCCGGGTCCAGCACCCACATCTCGCGACCGGTGCTGTTGATGCACCAGACGTTCAGCGGCAGCTCAACCGGTCCGGCGATCTCCTGCGCCTGCTCCTGCAACTCGTCCAGCAGTTCGGCGGCTTCTTCCAAAGTCCCCGCATCGATCTCGTAGTCCCGGGAGTCGTAGAGCGTCTGCTCCTGCCAGGACCGCAACCGGAACCGTGCCATCAGCGCAGGCCTTTCGCGAGTTTGAGTGTGTGGAGGGCAAAGGTGATGTCCGCTGCCGTTTCGGTCGCGTGCAAACGGCGGCCCTGCTTCTCGTCCGCCATGGCGTCCGGATCGTCGGCAACCTCGTCAGCCAGCGCTTCGGCATCGGTGGCATGCGCCTCCGCCGCCGGGATCAGGCGCCGGAGCGCCTGCATCAGCGCCTGGTGGTTTTCCACCAGCGCCAGCAGGGACGAGGCGGCGATGTGCACCGGGCTGTCGGCCGGACCGGTCCACCAGCCATCTCCGCACTCTGCCGCCAGGGCGGCACGCAACACCGTTCCCGGTGCCGTGGCAGCTTGCCAGCCCGCGGCGGCGCAGCCGGTGGCGACCTGCCGCAGGTTGCGCCAGTCGTCGTCGTTCGTCACTTCGCGGCTGAGAAAGGCCGCCACCTCGCGCGGATCGGTGCCCCTGGCCACCGCGTCGCAGGCGTGGCCCCAGGTTTTCCCGGCGTTGACGCAGGGCATGCCATCGTCACCGGTGTGCCGCACCATGATCTCCGCGAAATCCGGTGCATGCCGCGGTTCCTCGGCGCCATGCCCGCAACGCGGCGCCGGGTGTTCCGACGCCACACCATCACCTGCCCGCTCATAGACCGTGAGAGCGGAAGCCAACGGCTCTGCGATTGCGGCGAGTGCCGCATCCTCCCAGCGCCGGGTGTAGCACTCGACCTCCTGTGCAGCGTCGATGAGGCCCTCGAACACCTGCAGCATGCGCTCCGAGAGCGCCGCGGCTCGTGGGCCCGCCAGCCGTCGCAGATGAAGCTCCGCGCGCACAAGCGCCGGCAGCACGGCCATCGCCGCCTCGTGCACCGGCCAGGTCGGCAGTGTATCGGCGCGCGCTGCAACATGTTTGTCGCTGGCCATGTCATGCGTCTCCCCGGTATGTGCGCCGGATCGCGTTCATCAGGGCGGTCCTGTCCGTGTTTGCCGCCGCCGTGATCTGGCAGAAGGTCAAACCAGTGGTGCGCAGCAGCACGCCCTCGAACCGAAAGAGGTTGTCCAGGAGGCGGTTGCGCAACTGCCGCTGCCCCTCCTGAACGGTGATGCGGCCGAGCCGAACCGATATCGCGAGATAGGTGCGCCAGGCCGGATGCCCGCGCAGTCGGTCGGCCGTGGTCGCCAGCGGTGTCCGTGGTTCTGTGGTCATTGCTTTTTCCTCCGGCAATGTCCCCGCCGGGCCGCTTCGCGGCGGCCGGCGCACAGGGCGCCGAAGGCGCGCGCGGAGCGCGGAATCCTTGCGGCGGCGGCCGCGCATGCGGCACCGCTCCGCCTCCCTTGTTCCCTCGGTTGGCCTTGCCATGCCGTCCCGGTCGCGCGCCATCAGGGCGTGACTTCGACGATCTCGCCGAACGGCGCGGCGCGGCCGCGTGTTGGCGTCAGCCAGATGACCGGGGTGCCGGGATCGTCCGGACGATCGCTGGCATCGAGATCGGTCGCGTAGACGATAACGTGCGGAGCGAAGCCGCTCCCGGCGATCCAGTCGAAGGCCGGTTGAAAGCGCGTCCCGCCGCGACCGTGCACCTCGATGCGATCGACGGTCTCGCCGGGGCCAAGATAGTCGACCCGCTTCACCTCTGCGTCGCACTGGATGATGGTGATTTGCTCCGGCCCGGTCTCTTCGATGATGCCGAGTAGATTGGCGAGGTAGATGGCGAGTTCGCGCCCTGAGATCGAGCCGGAGGTGTCGAGCACGAAGGCCACCCGCCCGGCGCCGGCGCGGCGCCATCCGGGCAGATACACGCCATGCGGCAGGAACCGGCGGTTGGGCCGGGCCCAACTCGCATCGCTGCGCAGCGTGCCGTCGAACAGCA
>CAIXDS010000184.1 GCA_903918195.1 uncultured Acetobacteraceae bacterium
CGGACTTCGTCACGGAAGGGGCACCGCGCTGGACCACGGGCTCTGCCACCCCAGGGCAAGGCGGGCTCCCTTCCGTGCCCGAACGCGTAAGCTTACGCGTTCGGGCACGATCAGAGATACAAGGGCAGAGCCCTGGCCTTATTTTTTTATGCCGCGTTCACCAAGAACGAAACACTCCCGCGCAAGGTCGCCCCAGGCTGCAGCACCGAGAACCCGTGCTCGGTCCCCTTGTCCATCCGGTTCAGCCCGTCGGTCATGTTGGCGACCGGCTCGACGGCGAAGAAGTCGCGTCCGGGTGGGATGTAGACGACCAGATGGGCCAGCGCCGGGTCGGCGCTGATCGAGAGGGTCAGTCCGCGGTCCGGCCAGGTGATGCGGGCCGGCCGGGTCCAGCCGGAGAAGCAGTTGTCGATGCCTTCCACCGGCAGGCGTGGGGTGGCGTGGTCCCACGCCGCCGGCACCTGCTCGCTGTGGTCGGGAATCTCCTCACCGGGCGGGTTCAGCCAAACCTTCGCCGCCTCGAATTGCAGCGTTGTGTCGGGGCTGCGCGGGAAATACGGGTGCAGCCCGAAGGCGGCCGGGGTTGGCTGCATGTCGGTGTTGGTGAGTTCCAGCTCGACGGTCAGGCCCTCGGGCGAGAGGACAAAATACTGCTCGGCGCGGAAGGCGAACGGCCAGAGCGGTCCCGGGATATGGTCCAGCACCAGCGACAGGCTGCGCGAATCGAGGTCGGCCACCCGCCAGGGCTCCTGCCAGCCGGCGCCATGGATGGCGTGGCCGTTGATCAGGGCCGGCAGCTCGTGGCTGACGCCGCGCCAGGTGAAGCGGCGCCCGGCGACGCGGCCGGAGAACGGGAACAGCGGGTAGCAGGCCAGGGCGCGCGGGTCGTGCTGCGCCAGCGCGTCCGGCTGGAGGGGACGCAATATGGGCACGCCGCGGCGGGTCCAGCTGGCGATGCTGCCGCCGATTTCCGGGGCGAAGACGAGGGCGTGGTCACCCACTTCGAGGTCGACAAGCTCGGTCATGGCAAAAGCTCCGGGCGCAGGCGCGGCGGCGTGACCGCGTTGATATTGACAGGTGTATACCGCAGCGGGACCATGCCGCCATCCGGCCCGTCGCGGTAGAGGCGCGATGATGCAGGTGGCCGGGGCGTTGATTACGATCCGCCAACTATTGACCGAGATCAAGGCCCCTTGCCTCCGCCGTCCCCACCTTCCGGCCTGAGCGGCGCCTGCGATGCAGCGTGACGATCGGCCGTCGCTGTCCCGCTGCCGCACCGGCACCGCGCAGAAGGGAAATTCCGATGGCACAGAACGGTGACGCGCCGTTTCACATGCTCAACGAGGCGGCGATCGCTGCCGCCGAGTTGCGCCGTGACCCGTATGACTACACTTTTATCGACCATGTGCTGCCACCGGACCAGAAGGAGCCGGTGCTGGCCGATGCGCCGGAGATCAACTGGCGCGGCAGCTATGGCCTGCCGGACCTGAAATACGGGCCGAAATTCGGCCTGGTGATCGAGGACCTGCTGAGCGACCGCTTCCGCCATCTGGTCGAGAAGAAGTTCAATATCGACCTCAGCGACAAGCCGCCGTGCATTGTCATGATGGGCAACACGACCGGCGCCTATAACGAGGGCTACGCCCACCCCGATTCGAAGCACAAGATCATCACGGTGCTGGTCGGCTTCAGCGCCGAATGGCCGTACGAGCGCGGCAAGCTGCGGGTGTTGCGCAGTAGCGACCGCGAGGACTGTGCTTTCGAGTTCAGTCCCGTATATGGCAACATGCTCATGTTCCGGGTCGGTGACAACTCCTGGCACGGCTTCCTGCCGCAGAAGGGCAAGCGCATGAGTCTGCAGCTCTGCTATGTCGATTCCAAGAGCTATGTCCGCAAGGAGTATTTGCGGCACAGCGCCAGCGCCTGGGCCAAGTCGTATCTGCTGACACGCAAAATCATCGAGTGGGCGCCGCGCAAGCTCAAGGTGTTCGGATGACGACCTATCCCCCGGTTCCGAGCACCGACGAGGTCGCCCGGCATTTCAGCCGCGCTGTTCGCGAATCGCGTCGCGAGGAACAGCCGTACCGGCACTGGCTGCTGAAGGAGGTGCTGCCGATCGACATCTGCACCGGCATCCTGACCCTGCCGATCGCGCCGCCCATCCTCGGCCGTACGGACGGCACGCGCGGCACCTACAACAGCCAGCGCACCTTCCTCACGCCCTCGCTGCGCACGCAGTTTCCGACCTGCGCGGTGCTCGCCGACGCGCTGCAGCGGCCGGAGGTGGCGCGGCTGCTGGCGGAAACGCTCGATATCGAGGTGGAAGGCGGCTTCCTGCGCATCGAGTATATGCAGGATCTCGACGGCTCCTGGCTGGAGCCGCACCGCGACATCCCCGAGAAGCTGTTCTCGATGGTGATCTACCTGTTCACCGGCCCGCACGCGAAGGACTGGGGCACCGACATCTACGACGCCGATGTCAAGTGGGTCGGCCGCTCGTCGGGGGAGTTCAACTCCGCCTCGATCTTCATCGCCGGTCCGGCGACTTGGCACGGCTTTGAGCCGCGTCCGATCATCGGTGTGCGGCGGCTGATGGAAATCAACTACGTGCGTCCGAGCTGGCGGGAGCGCGGCCAGCTTTCCTTCCCGGACCGACCGATCACGGTGGCGTAGGCCGGACCCACGATGCCGGGCGGCGGCGATGTCCTCGTCGTCGCCCGGCTGCCTGTGGAACACACCATGAACTGGGGTATTGCCGGCGCAGGAATTGCGAATTCCTTGCATTCGCATCTCTGGGCGTGAAAGATGCCCGCACGACAACAGGAGAGGAGGGAGACCGATGAGTGGAGGGATGTACGTCACGTTGAGCTTCCTAGTTACGTTCGGCGTGCCGGTTGCGTTGTGCCTGCTTCCAATGCGCGATTCGGGCGGCGATGGCGACCGGCGCAAGGTTCCGGAGCCCGCACCGGTATCGCCGACCGAGCCCGAACCGATTGAGATCGCGGCACGGCAACTGCCGGATTGCCTCATCCCGCAGCCCGAGCGCGGATCGGCGGAGAAGGTGCGGTACCTAGAGCCAGTCTGACCCTACCCCGCCAGGGGCCACGCCCCATAGGCGTTAAATTAGCTCCTCAGCGGGTATTGGATGTGGGTTTTTCGTTTTCGTTTGGAGTGGGCGAGGCGGCGATGCACGTTGGGGCCGGCGTGCAGGAGGGCATCGAGGACGATTGTGCCGAAGATGGCGCAC
>CAIXDS010000185.1 GCA_903918195.1 uncultured Acetobacteraceae bacterium
CGTTAGCGGTGGACCACAACGCGCCAAACCGCGCTCCAGGACAACGGCAGGCCATCCAATTGAACTCTCGATGAGAAGGTCACCAGCGGCCGCTCGTAACCCCCTCTTTTTCCACAGGAACTTTCCGGACGGACACTTAGAGCCGAGGGAGCCGCCATGGCGATCCTGCTCGCCCATTTTTGCCCCTCATCCGGCGCCTGCCTCTACCCCGGCGTTCCCCTGCGCCTTTTGCGGCCTTGGTAGAGATGCCGCAACCCCTTGAAAAACTTGGCGGACCCGACACGATTCGAACGTGCGACCTTCGCCTTCGGAGGGCAATTCCCGGGGGCCGCGTGACTTTGCGGGCGGCTGCGAATGGCGCCTAATCTGCTGATAGATTTGTGTATAAAGTTGCGCCTGTGTGATACCGATTGCGTGAACCTGCCCGAGTAAGCTAGCTTTGAGCTAGCTCGATTCTCAGGGCGCGGACCATGACCCAAACGGGCGCGGCAAAGTCGGAACGCAAGCGGATAGGGCTGCGGGACGTGCGCGACCTCACGCCGGGGCAGACCATCTGGGACGCCGCCGTTGCCGGCTTTGGCGCGCGCCGGCAGCAAGGCCCCGTCGTGTCCTACGTGCTGATCTACCGGACCCCGGACGGCCGGCAGCGGTGGCACACCATTGGCAAGCACGGCTCGCCCTGGACCCCCGACACGGCGCGCGAGGAAGCCCGGCGGCTGCTGGGCGAGGTGGTGAAGGGGAGCGACCCCGCTGCCGACAAGCAGGCCCGCAGAACAGCCGTGACGGTGGCCGAGCTTTGTGACGCCTACATGGAGGACGCCGAGGCCGGGCGGCTGTTGACGCGCGTCAAGCGCCCGAAGAAGCCCAGCACCATCCTGTCGGACAAGAGCCGGATCGAGGGCCACATCAAGCCGCTACTCGGCCAGCTGCCGGTGGCCGCCGTGACCGCGCAGGACATCGAACGGTTCATGCACGCCACGGCCGAGGGCGAGACGGCACGCAAGGCCAAGACGGGCCGCAAGCGGGGGCTGTCCAATCTCCGCGGCGGCATGGGCACCGCAAGCCGGGCTGTCGGGCTGCTGGGGGCGATCTTCACCTATGCCATCCGGCGCCGCATGCGGACCGACAACCCGGTGCATGGCGTCATGCGGCCGGCGGATGGGCGGCGCGAGCGGCGCCTGTCCGACCTCGAATATGCGGCCCTGGGGACCGCGCTGCGTCGGGCGACGGAAGAAGAAATCTGGCCGGCAGCGGTGGCGGCGGTGCGGTTCCTGGCCGTGACCGGCTGGCGCAGCGGCGAGGCCCTGACCCTGCGGTGGGAGCATGTGGACCTTGCCCGGCGCACCACGGTTTTGCCGGACAGCAAGACGGGCCGCAGCATGCGCCCGCTGTCGCACGCCGCGTGCGACCTGCTGGGGAAGCTGGACCGCATGGGCGATCTGGTGTTCCCGCCGACCCGCGGCGAAGGGACGATGACCGGCTTCCGCAAGCTGTGGAACCGGATCATGGGCCTTGGCGGGCTGCCCGATGACATCACGCCGCACACGCTGCGGCACTCGTTCGCCAGCTTGGCCGGCGACTTGGGGTACAGCGAGCCGACCATAGCGGCCCTGATCGGGCACAAGGGAGCGAGCGTCACGAGTCGCTACGTCCACGCCGCCGACGCTGTGTTGCTGGCTGCTGCCGATGCGGTGGCGACCGAAACGGCGGTGCGGCTGGGCGAGGCGAAGGCGCCCGGCAAGGTGGTGAACCTGCGCACCGGCTGACCGATCCGCGCCTGGCCGGTTGCCGGGCATCAAGGGCGGGCCGGGGGTGTTGACGCACCGCACCGGCCCTGACCCCGAGCATGGAGCACACCATGAACGAGGCTACGAACAAGGATACCACACCAGCCGACACCGGCCCCGAGCCGAGCGACATCAACCACGCGCTGCTCTGCGACGTGCTGCCCGGCGCGACGGCGCTGCTGGGCCTCACTGACCATCTGTGGCGCGATACCCGGCACGCGGACAGCATGCGCAACGCAGTCGCATGGATCGCCGAGCATCTGACCGCGGAAATCTCCCGCGTGGCCGAGCTTGCCGACCTGGTTGCCGACGTGACGCGACCGGCCCGCGTCCTACGGCAGATCGACTGGGCCACATACGACGCCGGCACGGTCGGCCCCGACGCCGATCTGGTGCGAATCTGCGGCGAGCACATCGCCAACCGGGCCGCCTACAACGAGCACGGCGGACGGCTGGAACTGGAGTGCGATCCGCTTTGGCTGGCCTACGAACGCACCCGCGACGCTATCAGCGATGCCAAGCCGCAGACGATGGCGGGAATGCTGGCGAAGGCCCGCGCGGCAATAGCCGAGGCCCGCCGCCTGGACGGCACCGAGGAACCGGAGGGCACCCCCGCCGCCACCTGGGCGTTCGATCTGGCGAACGATCTGCTGCGCCTGCATGGGGCAGCCGCGTGACGAAGGGCAAGGGGGCGGGCGACGGCTCGCCCCCGGCTTCATCATGGCGGGATTTTGTTGTGAAGCCAACGGACGTTGAGCGCGTCATAGAACTCGTGCGGCGTGACCCGACAGAAGGGGCGGCACTGAGGCAGCCGTTATTACGAGCCGCCCAGGCGATCTTTAACGCGGACTGCGAAGCCCTGGCGATCCCCAGCCGCAGCGAACTGATGGAGAAGCTGGAGAATCTAAATACCGCGGCCAAGGTTGTCGGCAAGCTCGTGCTCGACCCAGTAATTTTGGCCATCGATCCCGGTATTCACGAAACGTTCGGGGTAACCGAGGGGCTCGATGTGCCGTCAGCGATGGCGCGGTTGATCGACATTGTGGAACGACACACGAAACGCCTGGACGCCGCGGCAGGCCAGAAAGGCCCTGTGACCGCAGCTCACCTTTACGGCCGGCATAGCGCGCGTCTGTTGTGCGCAACCATCGTTGTCGAATCATGGCGGCAACTGCGTGGCCGGCCGCCTGCAGCCACGAAAGTGCGCGCCCAGAATGCTTGTGCCGAACTATGGCGTGCTGCCGGCGGCAAGCCGACCGAAGCGGTCGAACAAGGCAACGTCTGCGGCGGAGCAGGGGCTTCCTGGGAACGGCATCTCAAAAACGCCCGCAGGCTCGACCCCCAGCGTCCGGACCATGCTTTCATCCTCCAGCGGGCCGCTGACATATTCTCGCCTGGGACGCGAACCGCCGAAAAAAACTGATTAGCGTCCTGTATCAAAGGGCGGCTTTGTGTGAATAATCGCATGCCATCACAACCGCGCGGCGCCGCCCGCAATCAAAGGTGCAAGATGATGGCTGTAATCCCCGATAATCCGAATGCGTTGCTTCGGCGCAAGGCGACTGCCGAAGCCCTCACAGAAGCCGGGTATCCCGTTTCCTCCGCGACGTTGCAGACCAAGGCCGTGCGCGGCGGGGGGCCGGCTTACCGGACGTTCGGTCGAGCCGTGTTGTACCGCTGGGGCGATGCGCTCGCCTGGGCTGAGGGGCGGCTGTCAGCGCCGCGCCGTTCCACTTCCGAGGCCGACGCACAGCGTCAGGCCGCCGCCTGATCCCCAAACGAAAACCGCCCTTCGCGGCGGGCAAAGGGCGGCGGATCGGTTCGGCTAAATCGCAAGCGGCATCTTCGATTTAGCGGAACCAGGCCGGCGCTTCAAGCCTGACGCGGGGGCGGTATTTGAGGCCCCACATGATCACCATCAAGAGCACCATCGCCACCTCCTACGGCCCGCGCCGCATCCCCAACCCGGACGCCCGCTGCGTGCGCGTCATCCTCGCACGGCACGAGCTCGACCTGATCGTGCAGCACTACGAACGCGCTGCTGCACAGGCTGCAAAAGCCGGTGCGCACAAAGCCGCCGAGGCCGCTGCCTGGCGGGCCGCGTGCCTGCGGAGGCCGGTGGCATGAGTGCCATGACCATTACCGACTTCAAGCCCGTCGCCGCTGGCGCACTGCGCGGCTTCTGCGACGTGACCATGCCGAGCGGCATGACGCTGCACCGCTGCGGCATCTTCGCAAAGGATGGCCGGACCTGCGCGGCGCCGCCGTCGAAACAAGTCATCGGCCGGGATGGCACGGTGCAGCGCGATGCCAGCGGCAAGACGCGGTACGAGCCGACCGTCAGTTTCGCCGATCGCCCCACGCAAGAGCGGTGGTCCAGTGCAGTCATTGAGGCGCTTCGCATGGCGCACCCGGAGGCGCTCGCATGACCGGCGACAACATCACGATCTTGCGCGCCCGCAACCGCCGCTTGGCGAAGCTGGTCTGTGCCAATGCAAAGATCGAGGGGTACGACTCTGCCCGCACATTCGACATGATGGCGCGGCAGGTGGCGGACCTTACTGCGCTCGCCGATCTGCTGCGCAAGCTGCTGCCATGTCGGAATGTGGCTGTTGTGCGCGGCGATATTCTCGACTCTGCCCATGCGCATGGAGTCCGGCGGCTTCTGTATGCCGACCGGCAGACGGGTGAGGTGGCGACGCTCCGCGATGTGCCGCGGCGCTGGCTCGCTCTCGACATGGAGGACATCGCGCGGCCGGTTGACGTGCCCGCCTCCGACCTCGCCGCGTGTGGCCGCCTCGCCCTGGCCCGTCTGCCGTCGGTGTTCTCAGAAGCCGCCTGCATCGTCCAGGCAAGCGGCAGCCACGGATTCAAGCCGGACCTCCGTTTGCGGCTTTGGTTCTGGTGCAACCGGCCGATGTTGGGAGCGGAGTTGAAGCGTTGGCTGCGCGACACACCAGCCGACCCCGCCGTTTTTGGTGCCGCCCAACTGATCTTCACGGCTGCGCCGGTTCTGGCCGATGGGGTGGCCGACCCGATCCCCGCCCGCCTGTTGCTACTGCCGGGTGAACCGGCGGTGATGGTTCCGACCGCCGAGGCGCTGGCGCCGCCGCCACGTCGCGAAGGCCCGCCGCCGCAGGTGCACGCCGCGCACGTCCACCATTACGCGCGCGCCGCGCTCGTGAAGGCTGCCGACAGGATCATGCATGCATCGAAGCGGCACCCGACCATCATTTCCGAGTGCCGGGGGCTGGCGCGGCTGGTGTCGGCCGGACTGCTGCCGGAAAGCGACCTGCGCGCCGTTGTGTTGAAGGCGGCGGAGGCAGCCGGAAAAGATGATGAGGACGAAATCATGAAATGCATCGCCTGGGGATTGGCGAACCCCAGCAACGGCAAGGTGCCGGAGGTTCATGGCAATGCCTGATGGAAATGCGGCCGGACTCTCCGCATCTGCGCTTGTGGCGGCGGCCCTGGGAGACAAACCGAGGCTGCTGCTTGAACCCTGTGACCCCGATGTGACCGTCGCGAAACTGTGCGACATTCTCGCCAACACCGGAACCCTGTTTGACCGCGGTGTGCCGGTACGGTTGGCCTATGACCAAAATCAGCGGGGGACCGTCGCGCAGGCAATGACGCCCGACCTGCTGGTAATGGAGGCGCATCGGGCATGCCGCCCCTATGAGGTGCGCGAGAAAAAAGACACCATCATTGAAGTTAACGCCCGCCTCTCGCGCACGCTGGCCGTGATGTATCTCGACTGGCGTGGCGAGTGGCGCTTGAAGCCGCTCAACGGCATCGCGTCGGCGCCGCTGCTGCACCCCGATGGCGCGATCCACCACGCCGAGGGCTATGACGAACCGTCCGGCATGTGGTGCGAAAACGTCCCTGATCTGGCCGAGCTTGTTCCCGATCGCCCGACCAAGGACGCGGCAGCAGCGGCGCTGCTGCTGCTCCGCCGGACGTTCGCTACGTTCTGCTTTGCCGATGCCGAGACGGTACAAGATCAGGTGCGCGGCGTGGCGGTGGTGGACACAGCCAAGCCACCCGGCAAGGACGAAAGCGGCTTCCTCGCCGCACTGCTGACCGCAGTATGTCGGCCGAGCCTGCATCTTGCGCCTGGGGTGCTGCTGCGGGCCGCTCCCATGTCCGGCGCTGGTGCGGGCAAGGGGCTGCTGGCGCGGTGCATGTGCATCATCGCCTTCGGCCGGGAACCGCATGCGGTCACTGCTGGCAGCAACGCCGAAGAACTGGAAAAGCGGATCGCATCGGAATTGATCGAAGGCAGTCTGACGCTGTTTCTCGACAACCTCAACAGCGTGGCTTTCAAGTCCGACCTGCTTGCCAGCGCGATCACGGAACGCCCGGCCCGCGTGCGGGTGCTGGGCAAGTCGCAAATGGTGCCGTTGTGCGCCTCCGCGTTCATCGTGCTGACCGGCAACGGGCTGTCGGTGTCGGAGGACCTGGCGCGCCGGTTCATCGCCGTTGAACTCGACCCCGGCACCGAGGGCCCGGAGGCCCGCCCGTTCCAAGGCGACATTCGTCTGGAGATGAAGGCCCGTCGCACTGAGTTGCTTGCGGCCGCCCTGACCATCTGGCGCTGGGGCAGGCAGGCAACCGACCTCAAGCCCGGCGGTGCCCTGGGGAGCTTCGGGCAATGGTGCGCCTGGGTGCGCGACCCGCTGCTTGCCCTGGGCTGCCAGGACCCGGCGGAACGTGTCAGCGAGGCGAAGGCGCGGGACGGGCGCCGGCAAGCGGTGGCCGACCTGTTTGCCGCGTGGTGGACCCACCACCACAACATGCCGGTCATGGCTAAGGACCTCCATGACGAAGTGCGCCAGCTTGCCGACCCGCAAGGCCGGGGCCGACAATTTCTTGCCTCCGCCCTGGACAAGCTGACCAACACGCGGATGGCCGGTTTCGTGCTGACGCGCCAAGCGCCGGCCGGAAAGTGGGGCGCGGCAACCTATGCGCTGAAAAATCTCGGCGGGGCGGAAACGCATAGGGGGCATAGGGGGCATAGGGGTGATGATAAGGAAAATCAGTCCGTTATGCCCCCCTATGCCGACCCTATGCCCCCCTATGCCCCCGATGCCACCCCCTATGCCCCCCTATGCCTTCGGACCATAGGGGCGGACATGCTGGGCATAAGCCACTGAAAACAAACGGGCGCTATCCTATGCCCCCTATGCCCCTATGCCTCCGCTCCCCGCGGACGATTTCGCGGCTGACGAGGTTGTGCTGTGACCGCCGCCGCTGTCCTGGCTCGGCTGCGTGACCTGGGCGTGACCGCCGAGGCCCGCGGCGATCGGCTGGCGCTACGTCCAGCTTCGGCGGTTCCGTCCGACCTGCTGGCCGACCTGCGCCAGCACAAGGCCGACCTGCTGACGCTGCTGGCCGTTCCGGCGAACGATCCAGCACCCGTTTTCGCCGAGCTTGCCGGCGCCTGCGAGACCCGTACCGCTGCCCTGGCCGGCGCCTATGACGCCCCCGACGCGCTGGACGACCGGGCCGCAATAGCCGCGGAGGTGCCGGGCACGGTTGCGTCGCCCTCGATCCCGGCGGCCGACATGGTGGAGGCGCTCGCCCTGGCTCTGGCCGACCGGGCCGAGGCCAGCGGAGCGGTGCGGTTCAACGGCGGGCGCGAGGCGGCGATGCACTATTTTCGCGGCCAGGCCCGGAACCGGCTGGCCGCGACGAACGACCCTATGGCGCGCGGGCTGCTGCTGGGGTGGGAGCGGCACCAGACCGCTATGGTGGAGCATGGAAGGCCGACACGATGACCAAACCAGCAGCTTCCGGAGCACGACGCGTGCCCGCATCCGCCGTCGGCGCCGCGCCTGGTGCGCTTGCCCTCGATGCGACACAGGCAAGACCGGGCAAGGCGTCGGCGCCGCGCATGACGACCAAATCCACGCCGGCCGGGCCGGTGGCGGAAATCACCCTGACGGCTGGCGCGGTCGGGGCGCTTGGCGGATCGGCAGATGACGACTTCAATGCCACCATCCTCGTTGAAACGCTGTTGTGCGTCCGCCCGCCAACCGAGCGCGACGGGGAGGCCGCGCGGCTGGCCGCCGTCGCCGCGGCCCTGGCCGCGTTCAAGCCCAAGGATGAGATCGAGGGCATGTTGGCGGCGCAGGCGACGGCGCTGCACTTTACCTCAATGGAATGCCTGCGCCGGGCGATGCTGCCCAACCAACCGCCCGACATCGCCAGCAAGCTGCGCAAGGACGGCGCGAACTTGGCGCGCAGCATGACCGACATGTTGGAGACCCTGGACCGCAAGCGGGGTAAGGGGCCGCAGATTGTCCGGGTCGAGCGTGTGGTGGTGCAGGACGGCGGGCAAGCCATTGTCGGCACGGTAGCGGCTGGCGCTGGCGTTCATGGGAGGGGGGAGGGGTAGCAATGTCCGACACGGCACAGGACCCCATGCAGTGCCGGTGCGGCGCCCGGACGCGGGCGGGAACCCCTTGCCTCGGCAGGCCGATGCCCAACGGGCGATGCCGCATGCACGGCGGGTGCAGCACCGGCCCGCGCACGGCCGAGGGGCTGGCGCGGATTCGGGCAGCCCGGACGGTTCATGGTGGCCGCGGTGCCGACGCGCGTGAGCTGCGGGCGCTGATCCGCGAACTGAAGGCAGGGGCCAAGCGGCTGTGCGAGGCGGTGTAGCGACGGCGCGACTAAAAGCTGGGACAGCACTACTGCGACAGATGAAGCAGAAATACTGTGGGCAGCCTCCCGAAAGCGGTGACGTTGCTGTAGTAACTGTGTCTGTTTATTGCGAGGTGCAGTTGGTAAACAAGCCCGTCTGCATGCAATTCGTATAAACGGGACTCGGCGCCGGCTTGATCAGATAGGGGGCAGGCGCAACTGCGGTTTGGGGTCGCTGCATCTGCATGAGCATGGGCGCCAGAGCCGCCGCCCTGGCTGCGTCAGCCGCCGCCGCCGATTGACGCCGCTGTTGTTGTTTTTCTTTGAAATCAGAAAACGCCTGCGTCACCGCAACACCGTAATCCTCCAATGTAATCTGGCCTGCGTCAGCCATCGCGGCATATTTACTTCGATATGCCAAGTACACGTTCAATAAATCACCATCTCCAAGATTCGCACTTGCTTGATAACGTTCCGCTATTTCGTTTCTGCATCTCGCGCGGTTCACAAAGCTACCTTTTAAGAGCGGATAAGCTGATCTGCATGCCTGATCTTTTGCTTCCATCTGCGCTCTAGCTCGCTTTTGAGCTTCAGCAGCTGCGAAGTCCGCACAGCCAGCGCAAAGAACCGCGACGCTGCCCGCAAGCGCTCCTAAAAGTAATGCCCGATACCTCACAACGGATTCCTCTCGCCACGGGATTAAATCAACTCGCGAACGAAACAACGTCAGCGTCAATGTTCCGGAATGGCGGAGCGGGCGGCTTTTGCGCAGGCGACATGCCAGCGCCGCGCGTCCGGCTGGCGGTGCCAGGCGTGCGATCCGGCCGAAGGCGCGCGGGAGTGCGCCCGGGCACATTCCGATCGCTATTGGCAAGCCCAGACTTCGATCTCACACCCGCTGCCGTGCTGACTGGTGCAAGCGTTCATGGCCCTTGATTGGGCCTGTTGGCGTGTTGAGCCTTGACCGACTGCAAAAACACCTTTGCTCTCGACTGCTGCCACCGCTGCGCAACCGCTCGACAGGCTGGCGACAAGCTCGCAGTCGTCGCCATTCTTCCTGCATTCCGAGAGCGCAGCGTTATTGGCCGCTGATGCGGTGGCTTTGCCGTGGGCCCAGCCGCCCGCAGTGCTCCGCGCGCCGTAGGCGATGGCGCCGAACGAACCTGATGAATCGCTGGAGTGCCTGTTGCACTCAGACATGCAGCTGTTCCGGTAGGCGCAGCCCCAATCCGACGGGTTGCTGCAAGAGTAGGTGAAGCAGCTCTCAATGCAGGATTCAGCCCGAACCGGCGCGACATGAGCCGCCAGCCCGACCATAACGCCCCCAAGCGGGACAACGATCCAACGAAGCTTCACGGTCGGTCCCCTGGTCGATATGCCAATGACGGAACGCTGTAAGTGCAACGATACGCGCCTCTGTCCGCCGGCAAATGTCCGAACGTAATCAAATTTCCGTGCTCTTCTGGGGCCGGAGCATTCGGTCTGTCGGCAACACCTGGTCAACTCGGCGACGGGGGGTGATCTGGAAGCGCGGTCCATGGCCCAGACGGCGGGCACTTCCCGGCCGGCAATGTTGGGACCGACGCGGGCGATCACCGAGGCCATGAATGCTCGCGGTGCCCGCTCGCCTCGCGGTGGCAAGCGGGCACTATTCGAAGGTGCGGAACCTGCTGGCGCGGGGCGCTCCGCTCAGAACCGCGCCTGATCCACCCTCTGCCCGATCGCGCCGCCGATCAGCCTGCCGATGTCATAGGCAAGCTGCCGGTCGTCGTCGCCCTGCCGGGCACATTGCAGCGTGGCCACCCAGGCGACCGGCGCGGTCGCGGACGGTCGCAATTCGGCGCGCAACCGCACCGTGACGGGCGGGGCGTCCTGACGGGAGCGGTCGATACGGGTCTGGTCAGGATACTGAAGCTGCACGCCGCCGCCCATCCAACCGAACGGGTCACCGGCCGGCGCCACCGGGGCGTCGTCACTGAGGCCGCCGGACATCGTCACCCGCAGCTGCAGCTGTGCCGTCGGCGCGCCATCGACCGCGACGCCGCTGCGCCGCAACCCTTCGTTGAACCGCGCGGCGAGGTCGAGGTTGCGCGGCGAATCGTCCGCCACCGCGAGGTGAACCACCAGCGGGTCCGGCGCCGGGCGCAGCGGGGTGGCTGACCATGTGCCGGTGCAGCTGTCCATCGCCCAGGCCGGAGAGGCCGCCGCCATTCCGACCGCCAGCAGGCCCGCGAGGGCAAGGCGCTTCTGCATGTCCATCTGACCGCCCTCGTTGGCCCGGTTCCGGTGCGCGCCGCTACCTATCTGCTACCTCGACCGAATCGCCGGCCCGGTGCACATCGCATAACACCCTGAAAAAACTGGCGGACCCGACACGATTCGAACGTGCGACCTTCGCCTTCGGAGGGCGACGCTCTATCCAGCTGAGCTACGGGTCCAATACGTGCATCCCATAGCGCAGAACGCCGCACGGCGCCAGCGTCTCAATCCTGTGCCTCCAGCCACTGCTCCGCCGCCCGCTCCGCCCCCGAGGGCAGCGCCGCCGACGGCTCGCGCAGCCAGGCAACGATGTCGCCGATCGGCACCGCCCGGTCGTGGTCACGCAGCAGCAGGTGGTAGCCGTCCGGATAATAGGCCAGCCGCGGCCCGTCCCCGCCGCCGCGCGGCAACGCCCGCCAGGTGTTCGCCGTTGCCGCCTGGGGCACCAGCTCATCCTTGCCGCCATATTGGAACAGAGCCGGCTGGCGAAGCCGCGGCGCCGCCGCCAAGGCAGCGTCCATCAGATTCACCAGCCCGCCGAGCGCGTCCATCCGCGTGCGCCGGATGGTCAACGGATCGGTGGACAGCCGGATCAGCGCCGCGCGGTTGTCGCTGGCGGTGATCTGCACCGGACCGCGCGTCATCGCCAGCCCCGGCACCAGCGTCACCGCCAGCCACAGCGCGCCGGAGAGGACAAAATTCATCCGCGCCCGGCCCCATACCGCCGGCGCGACCAGCACATAGGACACGTCCGGCGGTGCCAGCGGACCGGTCGCAAGCACCATCAGAACCGCCGCCCCCATGCTTTCGCCCATCAGCACCAGCTTCACGCCCGGATGCAGCGCCCGCACCAGCCGTACCATCTCGGCCGCGTCCGCCACCAGCGCGTCGGTGCCCGGCCATAGCCCCCGCCCCGGCGCCTCGCCGAAGCAGCGCAGGTCGGGCGCGTACACCGCCACCCCGGCGGCGGTGAACACCGGCGCCGGGTATTCCCACGCGTCGCGGCTGTCGTTGAAGCCGTGCAGCGCCAGCACCACCGCCTCGGGCTTGCCGTCCGGCAGCCAGGCGCGGTACGGCAGCCGCGCCCCGTCCGGCATGGTGAACGCATCATTGGTCATCGATGCGGCCTCCACCGCCGGCCCCGGCGGGGCCTCCATCGACACGCATCCGCCCAGGGCCACCGAGACGCCCAGCCCGAGCACGCTGCGCCGCTGCACAACGGCAGCGCAAAGCGGGGCAGCGCAAACAGGCGCCCGGGCGATAGCAGGACGCAACGAACGGCGCGAGGTTGAATGCATGGCCCCCATGGCTATCATGCCGCCCGCCCCCCGGGGCAATCCCCAGCTCCTGAGGCCCCCATGCCGGACGTTTCCGCCAGCTCCGCGTCCACCCAGTTAGCGCCCACTGAAAGCTTTCCTGCCGAAACCATTTACGTCGACGACCGCGTCGTGGCCTGCGACGGCGGCGAGGGGGCGCTCGGCCATCCCCGCGTCTTCCTGCGCATCAACGGCACCCAGGTGATGTGCCCGTATTGCTCGCGCGTGTATGTACTCAATCCCCATGCCGGCGGCGGAGACCCGCACTGAACGCCGCCCCGGAGGAGGCGGGTTCCGCCGGCCCGCACCTCGTCCTGATCGACGGATCGGGCTTCATCTTCCGCGCCTTCCACGCCCTGCCGCCGATGACCCGGCCCGACGGGGTGCCGGTGAACGCCGTGTTCGGCTTCACCAACATGCTCGCCCGCCTGCTGAAGGACCATGTCGGCACCCATTTCGCCGTCATTTTCGACGCCGGCCGCCTCACCTTCCGCAACCGGCTGTACGACCTCTACAAGGCCCAGCGCCCCGAGCCACCCGAGGAATTGCGCCCGCAATTCGCCCTGGTGCGCGACGCCACCGCGGCCTTCGGCGTGCCGGCCATCGAGCTGGCCGACTGGGAGGCCGATGACCTGATCGCCTCCTACGCGCGCGAAGCCGAGGCCCGCGGCTGTCGCACCACGATCGTCTCGTCGGACAAGGACCTGATGCAGCTCATCCGGCCGGGCGTCGGCATGCTCGACCCGATGAAGCAGAAGCCGATCGGGCCGGCCGAGGTGGTGGAGAAATGGGGCGTGCCGCCGGACAAGCTGGTCGAAGTGCAGGCACTGATGGGCGACGCGGTGGACAACGTCCCCGGCGTGCCCGGCATCGGCCCGAAAACCGCCGCCCAGCTCATCACGGAATACGGCGACCTCGAATCGGTGCTGGAAGCGGCGCCGTCGATGAAGCCGTCGAAAAAGAAGGAGATGCTGATCGCCCATGCCGAGGCGGCGCGCATCTCCCGCCGGCTGGTCCAGTTGCGCGACGATGCGCCGCTGCCGGTGCCGCTGGCTGACCTGGCCGTGCGCGAGCTGGACCCGGGCCGCCTGGCGGCCTGGCTGACGGAACAGGGTTTTCGCAGCACGCTGCTGCGCCTGGGGTTGGAACCACCGGCCGTCGCCCCCGCGCCGGTGGCGCCCCCGGCCGCCAAAGGCCCGCAGGGCTCGCTGGCCTTCGATGATCCGCCCGCCCAACCCGCCGCGCTGCCGCATCCCGGCGCCGGCGAGGGCTACGGCCCCTATGACACCGTCACGACCCTGGAGGCGCTGCACGCCTGGATCGCCGAGGCCACCGAGGCCGGCGCCGTGGCGCTGGATACCGAGACCGACGGGCTGGACGCCATGCGCGCCAATCTGGTGGGGTTCTCGCTCGCCACTGCCCCCGGCCGCGCCTGCTACGTGCCGCTGCGCCATGTCGACGCCGAAGGGAACGCGCCCGCGCAGGTGCCGGTCGAGCCCGCCCTCACCGCCATCGCCCCGCTGCTGACCGATCCCAACGTGCTCAAGGTGTTCCTCAACGCGAAGTTCGACCTGCTCATCCTCTCGCGCGCCAGTGCCCCGCTGGCCGCGCCGCTGGACGACGCCATGCTGATCTCCTACGCGCAGGACGCCGGCCGGCACGGCCACGGCATGGACGAGCTGGCGCTGCTGCACCTGCACCATAGCTGCATCAGCTACGATCAGGTCACCGGCACTGGCCGCGCCCGGCTGCCGTTCGCCCGGGTGCCGCTCGACCGCGCCACCCCCTACGCCGCCGAGGATGCCGACGTCACCCTGCGGCTGTGGCAGCATTTGCGCCCGACGCTGCGCACATCCGCCTCGCTCGCGCTGTACGAGCAGATCGAGCGTCGGCTGGTGCCGGTGCTGCTGGCGATGGAGCGCGCCGGGGTGAAGGTGGACGAGGACGATCTGCGTGCCATGTCGAAAGACTTCGAGGCGCGCATGATGGTCATGGAGCAGGACATCCATCGCCTCGCCGGATTCCCGTTCAATGTCGGCAGCCCGAAGCAGCTTGGCGAAGTGCTGTTCGACCGCATGTCGCTCACCGGCGGCAAGCGGATGAAGACCGGCGCCTGGGGCACCGATTCCAGCGTGCTTCAGGGCCTGGCCGACCAGGGCCACGAACTGCCCGCCCGGGTGCTGGAATGGCGCCAGCTGCAGAAGCTGAAATCCACCTACGCCGATGCGCTGGTGACCCAGATCAACCCCGACACCGGCCGGCTGCACACCAGCTTCGCCATGGCCATCGCCAGCACAGGGCGGCTGTCCTCCACCGATCCCAACCTGCAGAACATCCCGATCCGCACCGAGGAAGGCAGCCGCATCCGCCGCGCCTTCATCGCCGAGCCCGGCCACGTGCTGGTCAGTGCCGACTACTCGCAGATCGAGCTGCGGCTGCTCGCCCACGTGGCCGACATCCCGCAACTGAAAGCCAGCTTCGCCGCCGGTGAGGACATCCACGCCCGCACCGCCAGCGAAGTGTTCGGGGTGCCCATGCAGGGCATGGACCCGATGACCCGCCGGCGGGCCAAGGCGATCAATTTCGGCATCATCTACGGCATCAGCGCCTTCGGACTGGCCCGCCAGCTGAGCATCACGCCGGGTGAGGCACGCACCTATATCGACGCCTATTTCGCCCGCTACCCGGGCATCCGCGCCTACATGGAAAAAACCAAGGACGACGCCCGCATCGCCGGCTTCGTCACCACGCCGTTCGGCCGCCGCTGCTGGGTTCCGGGCATCGACGACAAGAACCCGACCCGGCGCGCCTACGCCGAGCGGCAGGCCATCAACGCCCCGCTGCAGGGCGGGGCTGCCGATGTGATCAAGCGCGCTATGGTCCGCCTGCCCGCCGCCCTGGCGGAAAGCGGCCTGTCCGCCCGCATGCTGCTGCAGGTGCACGACGAATTGCTGTTCGAGGCGCCGGCGGAGCAGGCCGAAGCCACCGCCGCCCTGGCCCGCCGCGTCATGGAAGCGGCGGCGGCGCTATCGGTGCCGCTGCTTGTCGAGACCGGCATTGGCCGCAACTGGGCCGAGGCGCATTGACGGCAGGGGGATCGGGTGAGGGCGCCAGCCCCCGCGGCCACGCAACGGTGGCCGCGGCACCCGGCTTGGTCGCCCTATCCTTTCTTGGCCAGTTCGGCCACCAGCGCGCGCAGCAGGTCGGCGCGGCTGACCAGCCCGACCAGCTTGTCATCCTGCACCACCGGCACGCGCTTGATCTTGCGCTCGTAGAACAGCCGCGCGATGTCCCGCGTCGAGGTTTCCGGGAATACGGTGATCGCGCTCTCGACCATCAGCTTCTTGACCTTGCGCTGCTGCGAGCGGATCGCGTCCATGAAGGTCGGCGCCAACTCCGTTCCCTCGGACAGATGGTCGAGCCACCAGGCCTGCCGCTCGGTGAACTCGCCGTGCCAGCGCAGCAGGTCGCCCTCGGTCAGCATGCCGACCGGCCGGTTCTGCTCGTCCACCACCACCAGCCCACTGATGTGGTTATCGGCCATCAGGCGCACGGCATCCAGCAGCGGCGTCTCCGGGTGCACCACCTTGACGTCCCTGGTCATCACGTCCTCGGCCGTCAGCGGCGAGTCCTCGAGCATGGTCTGTTTCCTTTTTTTCCTGGCGCAAGCCACGCCGGCATGGACCCGCAGACAAAACCGGGCAACCGCCCATGACAAGTGAAACACCCGGCCCGCCCGGAGGCTGGCGTGCGCCGGCTGGCGTGCGCCGCCGGCATCAGGATATACGCAGCTTGGGTCGCGGGGCCAGTCCCGGGGCAGCAGGGCGGATACGCCATGGACACGATTTTCCGCGGCGGCCTTGGTACCGCGTCCGGACGCCGCCGGGCCTGGATCGACAGCATGCTGGTCGATCATGGCGTGTTGCGCCTGGCCTGGACCAATGCCGGCGCGGTCGTGCCGGGCCGGCTGTATCGCTGCAACCACCCCACCCCCGGGCGGCTCTCCGCCATGGTGCGGCGCTGGGGCATTCGCAGCGTGCTCAACCTGCGCGGCCCCACCGGCAACGGCTCCGACGCGCTGTCGCGGGAGCGGGCGCACCTTCTGGGCCTGGACTTCATCGACATGCCGATGTCGAGCGGCCGGCCGCCGCCGCGTGAGCGCCTGCTGGCGCTGATCGCCGCCTTGCAGACCCTGCGCGCGCCCGGCCTCGTCCACTGCAAATCCGGCGCCGACCGCGCCGGTTTCGCCGGCGCGGTGTTCCTGCTGCTGCAGGGCGAACCGGTCGCCACGGCCATGCGCCAGCTTTCGCTGCGCTGGGGCCATCTGGCCCGTTCCCGCGCCGGCGTGCTGGATGCCGTGCTGGCCGCCTATGCGCGCGAGGGCGAGGGGCGGGTGCCCTTCGCCGACTGGGTGCGCGACTTCTACGACCCCGACGCCATCGCCGCCGGTTTTACCGCCGGAAGCCTGGACACGCTGCTGAACGACCGCTTGCTTCGCCGCGAATAACGCGCGGAGCGGTCAGTCCCCCGCCGCCGGTTCACGCCCTGGCCGGCGGGAACCGGCGCAGGATGTACAGCATGACCAGCATGCCCGGCACCGCGCAGCCCATCGCCAGCACATAGAACACCGGCCACCCCACCGCCTCCGCCACAAACCCGGAAAACCCGCCGATCGTGTGCGAGGCCAGCGCCGCCAGCGAGGTCAGCAGCGCGTACTGCGTCGCGGTGAACGCGGTGGAGCACAGGCCGGACAGATAGGTCACGAACGAGGCGGTCGCCAGCGCCTGGACGAACGCCTCCGTCATCACGGTGGCGAACAGCACCGTGTGGTCGCCGTGCGAATGGGCGAGCCAGACATACATCGCCATCGCCCCCATCTGGGTCAGCCCGGTCGAAATCAGCGCCCGCGCCAGCCCGATGCGCGCCACCAGCCAGCCGCCGGCGGCGATGCCCGCCATGGTGCAGACAAGCGCCGGCACGCCGGTCGCCGCCGCCACCGCGGCGCGGTCGAAGCCGAGCGAGCGGTAGAACGGCGCCAGCATCACCCCGGCCATCGCCTCGCCGAGGTTGAACAGCGACACATAGGCCAGGATGGCCACCGAACCGGACCGGCCGAGGAATTCGCGCAACGGCTCCAGCACCGCCGCCCGGGCCCGCGCGATCAGCCCCGGTCCGGCGTGCGGGCGCGGCCCGGCCACGGGTTCGGCGGCGGCCAGCGTTACCGGAATGGCGCAGGCCAGCAGCGCGGCAAGGGCGAGAAACGACCCGCGCCAGCCCAGCCAGCCCGCCGCCGCGATGGCGCCGGCGCCGGAAATCAGCATGGCGACCCGGTAGCCCCAGACATACCCGGCCATGGCCGCACCCTGCAGGCGCTGCGGGAAGGTCTCGATGCGCCAGGCGTCGATGGCGATGTCCTGGGTGGCCGACAGGAACGCCACCAGCGCCGCCGCCGCAACGGTGCCCCATAACGGCCCGCCGCCCGAGAATGCCAGCACCACCACCATGCCCACCAGCGCCGGCTGGATGGCCAGCAGCCAGCCCCGGCGCCGGCCGAACCGGTGCAGGCCGAAGGGCGGGCGCATCTGGTCGAGCAGCGGCGCCCACAGGAATTTCAGCGTGTAGGCCAGGCCGATATTGGCGGTCAGGCCGATGGCGGCGAGCGAGATCTGCCGCTCGGACAGCCACTGGCGCAGGGTGAACCCGGACAACGCCAGCGGCAGGCCGGCGGCGAAGCCGAACCCCACCATCAGCCACAACCGCCGGTCGGCGAGCGTCGCGGCCAGCGTCACCGCTGGCGTGCTGGCAAGGGGGGCGGCGGCGTGCGACATGGGCCTTCTCCGAAAGTGCAGAAGACCTCCTGCGACCCGCCGCCGCGCCGCGTCAACGGGCGCGTGCGCCAGGGTGATCGGGGGAAGGAAGGCCAGGGGCTCTGCCCCTGGACCCCGCTAAGGGCGGAGCCCTTAGAACCCATTCGTTAAAGGGTCTTGGGAAAGAGGGGGGTGAGGAGGAGCCGATGCACCTCCTCACCC
>CAIXDS010000186.1 GCA_903918195.1 uncultured Acetobacteraceae bacterium
AGCGTAGCTGCGGCCGCGCACGTCGTCCGAGCGCAGGCCGGTCTCATCACCCCAGAAGATCCGGCCCTTCTGCCGCCGCGCCTTGGCCTGGATGGTGGGATACGTCTTCTTCAGCCAGTGCCGCACCTCGTCAGGGTCCTGTTCGTAGGCACGCCGCAGCGGCTTCTGCGGCGTGAAGTTCCAGCGCGCCAGGTAGGTCCCTCCGTGCCAATGATGATGATCCTTCAGCACCCTCAAGGCTAAACTTCCGGGGGGGGCAATGTCTCATCATCATTGGCACGGAGGGGGGGCAGCGACTGCATCGGCATGCAATCAGGAGAGGTCGCATGCGTCAGCGCCAGGGGCCACTGAGCCCTGGCCTTCCGATGAACCGATCAGCCCGCCGGCCTCGCCTCCAGCAGGTAGTTGACCCCGGTGTCGCGCCCCGCCTTCCAGCGCAGGGAAAACGGGTCGAACACCAGCCCGGTAATATCGGCCACGCGCAGCCCGGCGCCGCGCAGCAGCGCGCCCATCTCGGCCGGCGTGATGAACTTGCTCCAGTCGTGCGTACCGACCGGCAGCCAGCGCATGACATACTCGGCGCCGACCTTGGCGGTCAGAAAACTGCGACGGCTGCGGTTGAGGGTGGACAGGAAAAGCACCCCCCCCGGCTCCAGCAGCCCAGCCAGCGTGCCCAGGAAGGCCGCCGGGTCGGGCACGTGCTCGATCACCTCGAGGGCGGAAATGACGGGGAAACGGGCGCCCTCGGCCAGCAGGTCGCCGGCCACGGCATCGCGGTAGGCGAGCTTCAGGCTGAGCCCCCCGGCCTGAACGTCGGCAGCATGGGCGCGGGCGGCGGCGAGCGCCTCGCCGGCGGCGTCGATGCCCAGCACGTCGTGGCCAAGCCGCGCCAGCGCCTCGGCCGCCAGCCCGGCGCCGCAGCCGACATCCAGCACCCGGCTCGCCGGCGGGATGCGATGGTCGATCCAGCCGGTGCGCAGCGGGTTCATCCGGTGCAGCGGCTTCATCGGCCCGTCCGGATCCCACCAGCGCGAGGCCAGCGCGTCAAAGCGCGCGATTTCCTGGGGGGAGACCCCCCGATCCAGATCAGCTTGCCCGCTTGAATGATGCATGTTGCCCGCTCCCGACTGCGCCAGTATGTGTCCCGCTCTCGGCCGTCGCGCAACCGGGCGCGTGCGGCCATCCAGCCCGGAACCATCCGCATGGCCCGCATCGTCATGAAGTTCGGCGGCACGTCCGTCGCCGACCTCGACCGCATCCGCCACGTCGCGGCACGGGTCAAGCGCGAGGTGGATGCGGGCAACGAGGTGGCGGTGGTGGTCTCCGCCATGGCCGGCACGACCAACCGGCTGGTCGCCTGGTGCACGCAGCTCTCCGCCCTGTACGATGCGCGCGAATACGACGCGGTGGTGGCCACCGGCGAGCAGGTCACCGCCGGCCTGATGGCGATCGCGCTGCAGACGCTCGGGGTCAACGCGCGATCCTGGCAGGGCTGGCAGGTCCCGCTGGCCACCGACGACGCGCATGGCAGGGCGCGCATCGAGGCGATCGATGGCGCCGAGCTGATGCGGCGCCTGCAGTCCGGCCAGGTGCCGGTGGTTGCGGGGTTCCAGGGCATCGGCCCGGACCGGCGCGTGACCACCCTCGGCCGCGGCGGCTCCGACACCTCGGCGGTGGCGCTGGCCGCGGCACTTGGCGCCGAGCGCTGCGACATCTACACCGACGTGGACGGGGTTTACACAACCGACCCGCGCATTGTTGCACGTGCCCGCAAGCTGGCTAAGATCGCCTATGAGGAAATGCTGGAGCTCGCCTCCGTCGGCGCTAAGGTGCTGCAGACCCGCAGCGTGGAACTCGCCATGAAGGAGCGGGTGCGCGTGCAGGTGCTGTCGAGCTTCGACGACGGCACGTCGCTGGGCGGCGACCTGCCCGGTACATTAGTGGTGGACGAGGACGAGATCGTGGAAAAGGAAATCGTGTCCGGCATCGCCTATTCGCGCGACGAGGCGAAAGTCACGGTGCGCGGCGTGCCGGACCGGCCGGGCGTTGCCGCGGCCATTTTCGGGCCGCTTTCGGCGGCGGCCATCAACGTCGACATGATCGTGCAGAACGTGTCGGCCGACGGCACCACCGACCTCACCTTCACCCTCGGCCGGGCCGACCTGCCGCGGGCCGAGAAAACGCTGGGCGAGCACCGGGCCGAGATCGGTTTCCTCTCCCTGCTGACCGACCGGGAAGTGGCCAAAATCAGCGTGGTCGGGGTGGGCATGCGCAGCCATTCCGGGGTCGCCAGCACCATGTTCCGCACCCTCGCCACCAAAGGGATCAACATCCAAGTGATTTCCACCAGCGAGATCAAGGTTTCCGTCCTCATCGACGCCGAGTACACCGAACTCGCGGTGCGGGCGCTGCATACGGCGTATGGCCTCGATGCCTGACATCATTCCCCCGCACGGCGAGGCCACCGGCAGCGCGGCGCGCACCGAACTGGCCCGCGTTCAGGCGCGTGCCGAGGTGGACCGGCTATGGGCCGCCGGCCGTGACTTCCTGGGCTGCGAGGCCGCCATCCTGGGCGGCGCCATGTCGTGGGTGAGCGAGCGCAACCTCACCGCCGCCATCAGCAATGCCGGCGGCTTCGGCGTTCTGGCCTGCGGCTCGATGGGCCCTGACCTGCTGGAACGCGAGATCGCCGCCACCCAGGCACTGACGCAGCGCCCGTTCGGCGTGAACCTCATCACCATGCACCCGCAGATCGACGACCTGATCCGGGTCACGGTCGCCGCCGGTATCAATCACGTCGTGCTGGCCGGCGGCATTCCCTCGGGCAGTGCGGTGCGGGCGGTCAAGGACCGCGGGGCAAAGCTGGTATGCTTCTCGCCGGCCCTGGTGCTGGCGAAACGGCTTGTGCGCTCGGGCGCGGACGCGCTGGTGATCGAGGGCAGCGAGGCCGGCGGGCATATCGGGCCGGTATCGCTGACCGTGCTGGCGCAGGAGATACTGCCGCATGTGCGCGACGTGCCGGTGTTCGTGGCAGGCGGGCTCGGCCGCGGCGAGGCGGTGCTGGCCTATCTGGAAATGGGCGCCGCCGGCGCCCAGCTCGGCACGCGATTCGCCGCCGCGGTCGAAAGTATCGCCCATCCGCGCTTCAAGGAGGCCTTTGTCCGTGCCTCGGCCCGCGATGCCATTCCCTCGATTCAGCTCGACCCGCGCTTCCCGGTCATTCCGGTACGTGGTCTGGCCAACGATGGGACAAAGCGATTCCTGGAGCACCAGGCCGAAACCCTGCGCCGCTTCCAGGATGGTGAACTGACCAAGGAGACCGCCCAGCTCGCCATCGAGCATTTCTGGGCCGGCGCCTTGCGTCGGGCAGTGATCGACGGCGACATCGAGCAGGGCAGCGTGATGGCCGGGCAGTCGGTCGGGCTGGTGACGTCGGTCATGCCGGTGGCGGAGATTATCGGCGAAATCGTCGAGCAGGCGGTCTCGGCGCTGGTGGCTCGCCACATGATCGCCACGCAGCGCTGATACAACCGCGGCGATGTCGACGCCGCGTCACCTGCTTGCCCGCCTGCGCAGCCTGATGGCCCGCGGCCCCGCGCCGCTGCCTGAAATTGCGCGCCTGGTCGCCGCCGAACTGGTGGCTGAGGTCTGCTCGATCTATGCCATGCGGCCGGGCGACATGCTGGAACTGGCCGCCACCGAGGGGTTGCGCCCGGAGGCGGTCGGCCGCACCCGGCTGCGGGTGGGCGAGGGCATCGTCGGCCTGGTGGCGGCAACGGCGCACCCGCTGAACCTGCCGGACGCGCAGAACCATCCGGACTTCGCCTACCGGCCCGAGACCGGTGAGGAACCATACGCGTCCATGGTGGCCGTGCCGGTGCGCCGCGCCGGCCGTACGCTCGGCGTACTGGCCGTGCAGAACCGCGCCCCCCGCCTCTATGAGACCGACGAGATCGAGGCGCTGGAGACGGTGGCGATGCTGCTGGTCGAGCCGCTGGCCGCCGCCGGCGCCTCCGACGGCGCCGAGGAAGGCGTGGGGGCCACCCTGCCGCGACGCTTCAACGGATCGGTGCTGGTGGCGGGACTGGCCATCGGCCCGGCGGTGCTGGCCGGTGCGCATGCGCCGCGCCGCCTGCTGGCCGACGATCCGGCCACCGAGCTGGCACGGCTGGCGCACGCGGTGGAAGATATGCGCCGGGGCCTCGACGAGATGATCACCGACCGCCTGCCCGCCGGCAGCAAGGCGACGCCGGAGGCGCGTGACGTGCTGGAGGCCTACCGCCTGGTCGCCGCCGATCCGGGCTGGCTGCGCCGGGTCGGGGAGGCGATTCGCGGAGGGCTGTCGGCCGAGGCGGCAGTGCACAGGGTCGCTGGCGAGTTGCGCGACCGCATGCGCCGCATCGTCGATCCCTATCTGCGCGAACGGCTTGCCGATCTGGAGGACATGGCCGGAAGGCTGCTGGCGGCGCTGAACGGCGATTGCGAGCCCGACCCGGTGCCGAAAGGCGCGATCCTGCTGGCGCGGCGGCTGGGCCCGGCCGAGTTGCTTGACTGGCACGGCCGCGGCATCTCCGGCGTGGTGGTGGCCGAGGCCAGCCCGGCCGGCCACGCGGCCATCCTGGCGCGCGCGCTCGGCATCCCCGCCATCGGCGGCGCACGCGGCATCATGGAAGCGGCCGAAGCCGGCGATGAAGTGATCCTCGACGCCGAGGACGCGCAGCATGCCGGCCCGAGCGGGCAAGTAATCCTGCGGCCCGAGCAGGAGGTGAAGCTGTTCTATCAGCGCGCCATACAGGCCCGCAGCGAACGGCGCGCCGGCTGGGCCGCGCTGCGCAGCCTGCCATCGGCCACGCGCGACGGCACCCGGGTGCGGCTGATGCTGAATGTCGGCCTGGCCCTGGAACTGGCCCAGCTTGAGGCCACCGGCGCGGAGGGCATCGGCCTGTTCCGCACCGAAATCGCCATGCTGGCGCGCGGCGCCATCGCGGAGGTGCAGGAACAGGCAGCGGTATATGGGCGCGTGCTGGACGAGGCAGGCGAGCGGCCGGTGCTGTTCCGCACCCTCGACCTCGGCGGCGACAAGCTGCTGCCGGGTAGCCCGGCACCGGAGGAAGAAAATCCGGCAATGGGCTGGCGGGCCTTGCGCATCGGGCTCGACCGCCCTGCCCTGCTGCGCCGCCAGTTGCGCGCGCTGTTACTGGCCGCCGCCGGGCGCCCCTTGTCGGTGATGTTCCCTTTGGTGGCGACGGTGACCGAGTTCTGCGCCGCCCGCGCGCTGCTGCTGGCCGAGGCCGAGCGGGTACGGCCGGCCCCCGAGTCGCTGCGGATCGGCACCATGCTGGAGGTGCCGGCCCTGATGTGGCAATTGCCGGAACTGCTGCGCCTGGCCGACTTCATTTCGGTCGGCACAAACGACCTGATGCAGTTCCTGTTCGCTGCCGACCGCGGCAGCCCGGCGCTCGCCGGGCGCTACGACGTGCTCTCGCCCGCCATGCTGTCGCTGCTCGCGCACCTGGCCGAACAGGCGCATGAAGCTGGCGTGCCGTTATCGGTGTGCGGCGAGGCGGTGGCGCGCCCCCTGGAAGCGATCACCTTGGCGGGACTCGGGATATCGGCCCTGTCCATGCCAGCCTCCGGCATCCTGCCCGTGAAGGCGGCACTGGCGGCAGTGGACCTGCCGGCGTTCCGCGAATTGCTGACGGCGCTGCGGCGCACTGGCGCGGCCGAGTCGTCCCTGCGCGAGCCGATCGCGGCCTGGGCCCGCGAGCACGACGTGCCGGTGTGACGCTGCTGGCGCGAAATGTTTGGTTTTTCGCCATTCCGGGCGATCGGTATCGCGTCCTGGGATGCCTGGCCAAATGCTGACAAAATCGAGACTCACTCAGAAGTGCAAACCTGGGCTGGGCAATCCGTCGCAGTGTGACATCGAAAGGACACGGTTCAGCGGAATCGTGAAACGATCGTTGATTTTCATGCAACTTACGGGACTTGGCATGGAAGGTTCACGCTCTGCGACCGTTTTCACCCGCGCTCCGCGGTTGGCAAGGACCGCGCGTCGGTCTAGAACCCTGGAGGGATAAGCAACCTGTGCTTGGCGCTGGTTTCCTGTTCCGCCACAACATCTGAGCTTGGGATCGAGTCGCCGTGCTGCAGGATCGCGGGTCCGAATTTTTGCAGGGAAGAGCCCTGGTCTCGCCGGCGGAGAAACTCTCCTGGCGGGGCAAGTCAGACCTGTCTGGACCGGCCCGTACCTTGCGGGTCGGCAATGATCTGCGCAGCGCCCGCGAGCACCTCGACTGGGATCTGGACGTAATCGCTGCGTATCTGCGAATCCGCCCCACCGTCCTTCGCGCCCTTGAGAATGGCAGCTTTGCCGAGCTTCCGGGCGGGGCTTACACGCTGGGTTTCCTGCGCACCTATGCGCGCCTGCTCGGCCTTGATGCCGACGAGGTAGCACGGCGCTTTCGCGCCGAGGCGGCCGAACTGGCCAGCAAGCCGGATCTGAGCTTCCCCGCGCCGGTGCCCGAGCGTGGCTTGCCGGCAGGGGCGGTGGTGCTGCTGGGCGGCTTGCTGGCGGTCGGCGCTTATGCCGGGTGGTACCGCATGTCGGAGACCAGGGCCGGCGAGGAGCCGGTTAGGCAGGTGCCACAGCGGCTGGCCGATCTGGTGCAGCCGCCGCCGGTCCCAACACCAGTGCCGCCGCCGACGCCGCCGCGCCTGGAGGTCGAGGTTCCGCAACCTCCGGTGGCGCTGCCGTTTGTGCCGCCGACCTCGGCTGCTGCCGCCATCCCTGCCGCCGGTGTGTTCGGGCCGCCCCTGGCGGCCACCCCGGTGCCGCCCGGCGCCGGACTTCCGCCGCTGCCCGAGGGCACCCGCATCGTGCTGCGCGCGAAGGCGGATTCCTGGCTGCAGGTGCGCGACCGTCAGGGCCCGGTGCTGCTGAACCGCGTGCTGCGCACCGGCGAAACCTGGCCGGTGCCGCCGGGCAAGCAGCCCGCCCAGTTGCTGCTGACCACCGGCAACGCCGGCGGCACGGAGGTGCTGGTCGATGGCCAGCTCACTGCGGCGCTTGGCAATGATGGAGTCGTGCGCCACGACTTGGCACTCGACCCGGACGCGATCCGCGATGGTCGTCTCGCACCGCCAGTGGCGACCTCCAGGCTGGCACCGCCCAGGCGCTGAATCGGCCGGGGCGCTGCTCATAGGCACTTATACATAGCCGCATAGCCTAGATAAGGGTAGCCAGGACGAGTTGTGTCATGCGCCACAATGAACTGGTCGCACCCGCATCAGGGAAAAGATTCCTTAACCCGGGACATCGGCCGCCCCCCTTGCGCATCATGATCGAACATTGCGCTCGGGAGGCGCATGAGCCCTCACCCAGCGGAAGCGTCCGGATCGGGAACGATGATCCGGCATCGGCGGACGCAGGGTCAAGCCCGAAGAAGAACGTGACGTCAGCCGCCGGTGACGCTCATGTGGCGCGCCACGGCCGGCGCGTCGCGGCAGCGGTCAATGATGAAGTCGTGCCCCTTCGGCTTGCGCGCGACCGCCGCGAGGATCGCCTCCTCCAGCGCCGCGTCGTCCGCGCCGGCGCGCAGAACACGGCGCAAATCGGCGGCGTCGTCCTGGCCGAGGCACATGAACAGGGTGCCGGTACAGGTCAGCCGCACCCGGTTGCAGGTCTCGCAGAAATTATGCGTCATCGGAGTAATAAAACCGATTCGCGTGCCGGTTTCGGCGACATCGAAATAGCGGGCCGGACCGCCGGTGGAATAGCTGGTCTCGGCCAGCGTCCAGCGCCGCCGCAACCGCGACCGCACCAGCGAGAGCGGCAAATACTGGTCGCTGCGGTGGGCGCCGATCTCCCCCATCGGCATGGTTTCGATAAGGCAAAGATCAAATCCGTGCGAGCCGCACCAGGCCAGCATGGCGTCGAACTCGTCCTCGTTCAGGTCCCGCAGCGCCACCGCGTTGATTTTCACTGCAAGTCCGGCTGCGCGGGCAGCGAAGATGCCATCCAACACGCGGTCCAGCCGGCCCCAGCGGGTGATGGCGGCGAATTTCGCCGCGTCCAGCGTGTCGAGGCTGACATTCACCCGGCGCACCCCGGCCGCGTGCAGCGCCTCGGCGTGGCGGGCGAGCTGGGTGCCGTTGGTCGTGAGAGTCAGCTCGCGCAGCCCCCCATGCGACCCGGAACCCAGCCGGGCGGCGAGCGAACGGAACAGGGTTGTCACATCGCGGCGCACCAGCGGCTCGCCGCCGGTGATGCGGATCTTTGTCACGCCCAGGCGGATGAAGGCGCCGCACAGGCAGTCGAGTTCCTCCAGGCTGAGCAGTTCCGACCTGGGCAGGAAGGTCATGTCCTCGGCCATGCAGTAGACGCAACGCAGATCACAGCGATCTGTCACCGAGACCCGGAGATACGTGATGGACCGGCCGAACGGATCGATCATGACGGACCTCGTTCCCCCCTGTGTCATACATTATGTCGTCCATCACCGGGCCACCCGCAAGGCCGGGCCGCAACGGCCGCGAGTCGTCCCGGCTCGCAACCCATGGGTCCACAACGGGCATGCGGCACCACCGCAGGTGTCAGTCCTCGACCGGCTCCAGTGTCACGACGGCGATGCTCACCAGCACCTTGCCGACATCCCCGAACCCGACGGTCAACCGATGTCCCACCACCGGTGGCATCTGACCGACGCCCCGGTCGGGCCAGCCCGGATGGCAAATCCGCATCCCTGGCGCCGGCCGCGCACGCCGCCAGGCGGTCCAGGCTGCAGCTATGGACGTGTCGCTTGCTTTTTCGTCGCGCAAACGTCTCGACTCCTTGCGCCAAGGCATCGTAATGCGCAATGGGCAGGCATGCACAAAAGGATGACCGACAGTGGTCAGCTCGAGTCGGAAGAGGACGTCCGTGCGAAGGACGCCCGGGAACGCTGTGTCCGGCAACGGAGCGTCGCACGACGAAGCGGGCCAGGAAGCCGTTGAAGAGGCTGCGCCGGGGCAGCTATCGCCCGCCAGCCGTGACGGGCTGCGGCTGGCCGAGCTGCTCGCCGCCCGGCTCTGCCACGAAGTCAGCGGCCCCGCGGGCACGCTGGCCGGCGCGGTCGAGATCGCCCGGACCGAGCCCGCCTCGGCCGCGGAGGCCCTCGACATCGCCGCCAAGGCCGCCGCATCGCTCGCCGCCCGGCTGCGCCTGCTGCGCGCGGCCTGGGCAGGAGCGCCAGAGGCACTCGACGTCACCGCCCTGCGTGCGCTTTGCGCCGGGCTGCCACGTCACGTCTGGGCCGATTTCGGCGGGCTGCCGGCCGAGCAGCGCTTCCCGGGCGGGTCCGCGCAGGTGCTGCTGAACGTGCTGCTGCTGGCTGCCGAAAGCCTGCCGAAGGGCGGGGTGGTGACGCTAGGCGAGGCCGGGCCAGACGCAGCCCTGGTGGTGCCGCGGGGGCAGGACGCCGCCTGGCCGCCTGGACTCGCGGCCTGGATGGCCGATCCGGCGCCGGCCTGGCGCGCCGCCGCCAGCGCCGCGCCGCGATTGTTGCAAGGTCCGCTCACCGCATTGCTGGCGCATGGCGCGGGCGTCCGGCTGTCGTTTGCCTTCGCCGCTGACGCCGAAGCCGCGCCGCCGCTGCTGCTGCGCTACGCCTGAAGGTTCGCCTCGCCCGGGCGCGCGCCGGCGGGCAATTCGCCGCACGCGCGGCTGCGATGCGGCCGGCGAGCAGATTTTACTGTTTCTTCGTTCCCGCGACGCACTCTGACGCGACAGCCTCGACCTCACGGGGCGCACGGAGAGCGCGATGGACGATCTGCTGGTCGATTTCCTGACCGAAACCAACGAGAGTCTGGCCGAGCTGGACCTGGCCCTGGTGCGGCTTGAACGCACGCCCGACGATGCGCAGACCCTGTCCCTGATCTTCCGCCTGGTGCACACGATCAAGGGCACGTGCGGGTTCCTGGGGCTGCCGCGTCTGGAGCACGTGGCCCATGCGGGCGAAAACGTGCTGGTGCGGGTGCGCGACGGCGTGCTGGCGGTAACACCGGACACCATTAGTACGGTGCTGTTTGCCATCGATCGGATCAAGGAGATCGTGGCCGGGCTGGCGGCCACCGGCAACGAGCCCACCGGCGACGACTCCGCCCTCCTGGCGGCGCTGGACGCGGTCGCGGAAGGGCGCGGTGCGCCCGCCGCCGCGACACCGCCAGCGGCCCCGCCGGTCACCACCCCGCCGGTCACCGCCCCACCCGCGCCTGCCCCGCCCGCGCCTGCCCCGCCCGCGCCTGCCCCGCCCGCGCCTGCCCCGGGGGTGCCACCTGTGGCCGCAGCCCCCGAGCCGGCGCCAGAGCCGGCCGAAGCGGGGCAGGCCGAGGCACCTGTGGCCGGCCAGACCATCCGGGTCGGCGTCGATGTGCTGGAAGGATTGATGACCCTGGTCAGCGAACTGGTGCTGACCCGCAACCAGCTGCTGCAACTGGCGCGCACGCAGGAGGATTCAGCATTCAGCGTGCCGCTGCAGCGGCTGTCGCACATCACCTCGGACCTGCAGGAAGGGGTGATGAAAACGCGCATGCAGCCGATCGGCAATGCCTGGAACAAGCTGCCGCGGCTAGTGCGCGACCTCGCCCGCGAACTCGACAAACGCATCGAGCTGGTGCTGCACGGCGCCGACACCGAACTCGATCGCCAGGTCCTGGAACTGATCAAGGACCCGCTGACGCACATGGTGCGCAATTCCGCCGACCACGGGCTGGAAACGCCCGCCGAACGGCGGGAAGCAAGCAAGCCAGAAAGCGGGCGGATCACCCTGAATGCCTTCCACGAAGGCGGCCACATCATCATCGAAGTGGCCGATGACGGGCGCGGCCTGCCGGTCGATCGCATCCGCGCCAAGGCGCTTTCGCGCGGCCTGGCCACCGAGGCCGAGCTTGCCGCCATGACCGATGCGCAGATCCACCGTTTCATCTTTCGTGCCGGCTTCTCCACTGCCGCCGTGGTCACCGCCGTGTCGGGCCGCGGCGTCGGCATGGACGTGGTGAAAACCAATATCGAACGCATCGGCGGCACCATCGACCTGAAAAGCGCGCCCGGCCAGGGCACCACCTTCCTGGTCAAAATCCCGCTCACGCTCGCCATCGTCTCGGCGCTGATCGTCCAGGCGGGGCGCGAGCGCTTCGCCATCCCGCAGATCAGCGTGGTGGAACTGGTGCGCGCCGCCGGCAGCGAGGGCGCGGCGGCGTCGGATCGCACAGAAAGCCGGATCGAGCACATCAACGGCACCCCGGTGCTGCGGTTGCGCGACCGGCTGCTGCCGCTGGTCAACCTGGCCGGATTGCTGCGCCTGGAGCGCGACGCCGGCGCCGAGGAAACCGGCCAGTGCATCGTCGTCACCCAGGTCGGCGCCAGCATGCTGGGCATCATCGTCGACCGGGTGTTCGACACCGAAGAAATCGTGGTCAAGCCGGTGGCGCCGATCCTGCGCCACATCACCATGTTCAGCGGCAACACCATTCTGGGCGACGGGTCGGTGATCATGATCCTCGACCCCAATGGCATCGCCCGCGCCAACGGCATCGCCGGCAGCGAATCGCGGGGGACCGAAAACGCACCACGCACGGCCGTGGCGCAGTCCGAGCAGCGCACCGCCATGCTGCTGTTCCGCGCCGGCGACACCTCGCCCAAGGCGGTGCCGCTCGCCCTGGTGGCCAGGCTGGAAGATATCGAACGCGACCGCATCGAAATCTCCACCGGCCAGCCGGTGGTGCAGTACCGCGGCCGGCTGATGCCGCTGGTGCCGCTGTCCGGCACGCTCGACACGGCCAAGGAACGGCAGGCCGTGCTGGTGTTCAACGACATCGACCGCGGTCTGGGACGCGACCGCTGCATGGGGCTGGTGGTCGATGAAATCCTCGACGTGGTCGAGGAGCGTCTGCGGGTGGAATTGTCCGGTGACCGGCCGGGCCTGCTCGGCACCGCGGTGGTGGCGGGTCGCGCCACCGACGTGATCGACACCGGCTACTGGCTCACCCAGGCCGCCGCGGACTGGTTCTGCAGCGGACAGAAATCCGGCGGCGTGCGACCGGCGAAAGTGCTGGTCGTCGAGGACAGCGACTTCTTCCGCAACCTGCTGGTGCCCGCGCTGGCGGCCGAGGGCTATGAAGTCACGGCCTGCGAAACCGCCACCCGCGCGCTGCGCCTGCGCGATTCCGGAATGATGTTCGATGTCGTGGTGTCCGACATCGAAATGCCGGAGATGGACGGGCTGGAATTCGTCCGCACGCTGCGTGCGGGCGGCGCCTGGGCAGAGCTGCCGATGCTCGCGCTGAGCGGGCGGGTGAACCATGCCGAAATGGCGGCCGGGCGCAGCGCCGGCTTCACCGACTACGTGGGTAAGTTCGACCGCGCAGCGCTGCTGGCGAGCCTTCGCCAGTGCCTGGGCGAAACGGCGCACGCGGCATAAGGGCGAAGGACAGAACATGGGCACCACGGTGCTGGAGCGGCCGGCGGAAACCTCGGCCGACGGAGAGGAACGGGTGTTCGTGACGTTGACCGTCGCGGACCAGTTGTGCGGCGTGCCAGTGCAGGCGGTGCGCGACGTGCTGGGCGAGCAGGTGATCACCCGTATCCCGCTGGCGCCGCCCGAAATAGCCGGCAGCCTGAACCTGCGGGGACGGATCGTCACCGCGATCGACCTGCGCCGCCGGTTGGGCCTGCCGGACGCGCCCGCCGGCACCCAGCGCATGTCGGTGGTCGCCGAACAGGGCAGCGAACTGTATGCGCTGCTGGTCGATCAGGTCAGCGAAGTTCTCAGCCTGCCGGCCGACACCTTCGAGCGCAACCCGCCCACCTTGCCGCCGCAATGGGCGGCGCACAGCGTGGGCATCCACCGGCTGCACGACCGGCTGATGGTGGTGCTGGACGTGGCCCGCGTGCTGGCGCTCGCGCAGGAGGGCTGAGCCAATGGCTCACGCGCGAACCTGCCTAGTGGTGGATGACAGCCGCGTGGTGCGCAAGGTCGCGCGCCGCATCCTGGAACGGAACGGCTTCGCCGTCCGCGAGGCAGCGGATGGCAGCGAGGCACTGACATCCTGCCGCGCCGAGCTGCCGGACTGCGTGCTGCTGGACTGGAACATGCCGGTGATGAACGGCATCGAATTCCTCAAAGCGCTGCGCCGCGAGTTCGGCGCCAGCCCGCCGGTGGTGTTCTGTACCACCGAGACCGACATGAGCTTCGTCGAACAGGCGATCCAGCACGGGGCGCAGGAATTCATCATGAAGCCGTTCGACGACGAAATCCTGCTGGGCAAGCTCGGCCAGGTCGGCCTGCTGTGACAGTCCTATCCGCCGCGAACACGGCGTCGGCAGGCCCGCCGGGCGACGTCGCCCGCGTGCTGCTGTGCGACGATTCCGCAGTGATCCGCGGTGCCATCGGTCGCATGCTCGACAGCGATCCCGCGGTGCGGGTGGTGGCACGGGTGGCAAACGGCCAGCAGGCGCTTGAGGCGGTGCAACGCGAACGCTTCGACGTGGCCGTGCTCGACATCGAAATGCCGGTGATGGACGGCATGACAGCGCTGCCGCTGCTGCTGCGCGCCGATCCGGGCCTGCGCGTGGTGATGGCCAGCACGCTGACCACCCGCGGTGCCGACATCGCGCTGCAGGCGCTGCGCCTGGGGGCCGCCGACTACGTGCCCAAGCCCTCGGTGGCCGCCATTGCCGATGACAGTTTCCGCCGCGAGCTGCTGGCCAAGGTGAAAGGCCTGGCCCGGCTGCGCCGGCGCGAATTGGCTCCAGCCGGACCGGCCCGGCCGCCGATGGCCACTTCACGCCCGGCCGGGCGGGAGGCGCCATTGCTGCTGGCGGTGGGCAGCTCGACCGGGGGGCCGCAGGCGCTGTTCACCCTGGTCCAGGCCCTCGGCAGCGCCGTGCCGGTGCCGGTGGTGATCACCCAGCACATGCCTGCCACCTTCACCCCGATCCTGGCCGAGCACCTGACCCGCCTGGGCGCCCTGCCCTGCGCGGAGGCCCGCGACGGCGAGGAATTGCGGCCCGGCCGGATCCACCTCGCACCGGGCGACCGGCATCTGCTGGTGGAAGGCCGGGCGGGCGCATTGCGCACCCGCGTGTCGGACGGACCGGCGGAGAATTACTGTCGTCCGGCGGTTGATCCCATGCTGCGCAGCGCCGCCGCGTCCTGCGGCGGGCGGGTGCTGGTGGTGATGCTGACCGGCATGGGCCATGATGGCCGCGAGGGAACCCGCGCGGTGGTCGAGGCCGGCGGGACGGCACTGGCCCAGGACGAGGCCACCAGCGTGGTATGGGGCATGCCGGGCGCCATCGCGACAGCCGGGCTGTGCCATCGCGTGTTGCCGCTGGCCGCGCTCGCACCCTGCGTGCTGGAGCTGCTACGCCTGTCCGCGCTGCGCACCGGCGCGAGCACACGCGCATGACGCCGCAGAGCTTCGAAGTATTCGCCGCCCTGCTGCGCGCGGGGTCGGGCCTGGCGATCACCCCGGACAAGGTGTACCTGCTGGAAACGCGGCTGGCACCCCTGGTCAAACGCGACGGGCTGACCGGGCTGGATGCCCTGGCGGAGCGGTTGCGCCGGCCCGGGCAGACCGTGCTGGCGCGGGAAGTGGTCGAGGCGATGACCACCAACGAAAGCTTCTTTTTCCGCGACGACCGGCCATTCACGCATATGCGCACCCAGGCGCTGCCGCGGTTGCACGCTGCCCGCCCGGCGGGCACGAAGCTGCGCATCTGGTCGGCCGCGGCGAGCACGGGTCAGGAGGCGTATTCGCTCGCCATGCTGGTGGCCGAAGGCCGCGCGACGCTCGCCGGGCGCGAGGTGGAAATTCTCGGCACCGACATCGCCCGCGAGCCGCTCGCCCGCGCGCGTGAGGCCACCTACACCCAGTTTGAGATCCAACGTGGCCTGCCGATGCAGCTGCTGGCGAAGTATTTCCGCAAGGACGGCGCCCAGTGGCGGCTGGCGGACGCCATCCGTGGCATGGCCAGCTTCCGCGAGTGGAACCTGCTGGGCGATCTGCGCCCGCTCGGCCAGTTCGATGTGGTGTTCTGCCGCAACGTGCTGATCTATTTCGACCAGCCGACCAAGACACGGGTGCTGGAAGCCATCGCGCGGCAGCTTGCGCCGGACGGGCTGCTGTATCTCGGCGGGGCGGAGACGGTGCTGGGGATAACCGACCGGTTCGTACCGTCCGGGTCAGACCATGGGGTGTACGAGTTGGCGGGGGCTCGGGCAGCGGCGCGGGAACGGGTGGTGGCGTGAGGGACGCAAGGCCGGGGAATCTGAACTGACCCCCGGCCGACACGCCGCCATCTGCCTCACGCCGCGCGGATACCGGCGATGAAGCTGCCGACCTCGCCGCGCAGGGTTTCGGACTGGCGGGCCAGTTCCTCGGCGGCGCCGAGCACCTGGGTGGCCGCCGCCCCCGCCTCGCCGGACATGCGGGTCAGCGTGCCCAC
>CAIXDS010000187.1 GCA_903918195.1 uncultured Acetobacteraceae bacterium
CCCATGGCGAAGAACATCGCCAACTCGATCAGAATCTTCAGTTCGACCGACACCGCGGCCAGCCCAGACGATTGTTGCGTCAGGATGTACCGCATGTAGGTCTTTTCGCCGGTCAGCACGATGGTTAGCGTGACGTTGATCAGCAGAGTCAGAAGGCTGTAGGTAATCAGCATCCCGATCCACCGGTGCGTCACCGCCTTCGTCGCCTCGAACAGATAGCCAACGATTACGATAGGACCGATTGCGACGATGATCCCAGTGACAATGATCGAAAATTCGTAGATCGCGAATGTGACGACAAGCAGCACCATCATCACAAGCTCGACCAGTACGAGGCTCACCGCATCGACGACATCATAGATCGCGATCTGCTTGCCGATGGTTTCGACGGTGTGCTCTGTTACCTGCCACACATTGTCGAAAGTCGCCGGGGTAGCAGTGACAATAGCCTGAGACCCGCTCGCCGCTGTCGCGAACCAGGTGGGAATTGTCGTCATGAACAGCGTTTGCACATAGTTCGTGAACAGACCGGAAGAGGTGAGTATCCCAACAACCAGGGCAACCTTGATGATCCGGGTGATGCCCCCTCTCGCGTCCATCTCCCCGCGCATCACCAGGATGCCCTGGATAATGATCCAGAGCGTGACGCAAGCCATCAGCGGCGTCGCCACCGCCGCGAGCAAAGACGTTATGGACGACTGGATCCCGGTGCCGAATGCCTCACCGAAATTCGTCGCCATGTTTGTGAAGGGGGTCTGGTCCATCGGTTACCGCGGCAGGTTCGCCGATGCGATTCGCGCCGCTTGGCACCACGCCAAAGGCGCCATGTTACGAGAACACATCGAAAGAGTCATGGCGATCGCCCCCGCGTCATGACCGTAATAGGCTGGATCTGCCTCTGGATCTGTCTTGTCCGTCTTCACAAAGCTCTCGGCCGTTGCGCCATGCATCGCGCTGGTGGCGTTCCGGCAGTCGGCTGAATTGTCGTAGCTATGATCGTTCTGGCACATTTTCAGGACGCGTTCACGTTCCGCCTGATGAGCCTGATACCAGTCAACGGTGTGCTGCGCACGCTCGAGCGCGAACACAGGGGTCGCGACGACTGCCAGAAGCGCAACCACCCCAACAGCGCTGAAGCCCCTCAATTGACCGTTCCGGTAAACATGGAAGCGGCCTGTTCGTGGCTCTGCCGGATGCTTTGGAGCGCCGCCTGCTAGTCCGCCTGGGCCTGCGCCGCCACCATGGCCTGAAGGTTCTGCGCCTGGGCCTGCTGGCCCTGGATCGCGTTGCTCTCGATGGCAATGCGGCCGTTGATCGCGGTCACCTGCTTGATGTCGGTCGCGCCCTGCAACTCGATCTGCATGGCGTTCAGGTTGGCCTGGCGTTGCTCGATCGACGTCAGATTGGCCGCCGCGATCCCCTGGATATTCGCCATGGAGACGGCAGATCGGTTCAGCAGGTTGGCCTGCGGGTCAGTGCCGGTCGCGGTAAAAACGTGGTTCAGATTGTAGAACGCCTGACCATAGCTCGACAGCGTGTTGGCCGACCCGACGACCTGACCGGCCATCGCGCTTGCGGCCGGCATCGGGTTTTGCAGGAAGGGCTGGTTCAGGGCAGGGAACATCGCGATGATGTTCGATGGATTCGTAAACATCTGATAGGTCTGCTGGAGCTGCTGCAACTGCTGTTGTAGCTGTGCAAGCTCCTTGCCGGCTGTGACAACCCCCTGCAACGTATTTTGGAAGTTTTGAGCGTCAAAGACGGCCAGTTGTGCCTGTGCGCCATGGCTCAGCGTCAGGCTGGCGGCCACCGCCGCCGTTGCCAGAAGAGTCCTTTTCAACGGTCTGGTCCCTTTGATTCAGTCTCGGGCTTCGTGGTAGCGGGCCATGAACGGACCCAGCCAGGCGGAGGGATCTTCCCCCAGCTCGCGGCGCAGCCGCTCGGCAAACCGCACCGTGTTCGCGCGGCCTGACAGTACGGCGACATATTCGCGCATGTCGCCCAGGTCGAACTCGCAGATGACGCTGCCCGACTCCCGCTTGAGCAGGAAGCGGCGCTTGCCGAGTGCCATGTCCTCGCGGACGGCCTTGAACTCGCCTTCGGTGCATTTCAGGCCGTCGATGTAGGCTTCGCGGTCCGCCGTAGGTGACGGGTAGAGTATCTTGGTCATGCACTGCGCGACCAGGGACGACCCGAGCTTGGATTCCAGCACGTGCTCCGGCTGCTGCGTCGCCAGGATCAGCATGCCGTTGTTTTTGCGTACCGTCAGCAGGAACTTGTCGACCACTGCGGCGAACATCGGGTTGAGCAGGTAGGCCCGGAACTCGTCGCATGACATCACAAAGCGGCGCCCGTCCACCACAGACCCGACGCGATGCAGCAGATAGGCGGCGGCCGGGGCGCAGACCTCCTCGTAGTCAAGCAGGTGGGTCATGTCGAAGCCGATGATCGACGCCTCAAGTCGCACCTCATCGACGTCGCCATCGAACGCCCAGCCGAGCGCGTTGCCACGGCACCAGCGTTCCAGACGCGCGCCAGCCCCTTCGGCCGGACCGTGCAGGAGGAACTCACGCAGCCCGGCCAGCGACCGCATATCGGGCTCGTAGGAAAGCTGGCGGGCAATGCCGCGCTCCAGCCGTCGCGCTTCTTCCGACGAGATGCTCCCCTTCCCGTCCCCCTCAATCAGGCCGGTGACCCATTCGCGCAGGAAGTCGCGCGCCGCCGGCGTGTCTTCGAGGCCGCGCAGCGGCGCCAGACCGCTCGGCTCGCCACGGCGCAGCACGAGGTAGGTGCCGCCCGTCGCGCGGACCAGCAGCTCACCGCCCCGGTCCTTGTCGAAGAAAATCACCACCCCGCCCCGCTCGACCATCGCCTGTTCGAGCATCGCCAGCAGGAACATGAGCAAGGTGGTCTTGCCCGAGCCGATCGGCCCGAAGATGGCCGTCATGCCCACGTCGTCGACGTGCGGCACGTAGTCATAGGGCGTGCCGCCATTGGTGCGGAACCGGGCCAGCGCCGGTCCCCAATGGCCTTGGGCCTTCCCCATCGGGAAGTTATCCAGGCTGGAAAGCCCGGCGAAGTTGCGCGAGTTGATCGCCCCCGGCCGGGTGCGCCACTCGATGTTGCCGGGAAGCTGCGACCAGAAGGCCGCCTCCATCCCGATGCCTTCCTGCACCACGACCGAGCCGGTGTCGGTGAGCCGGGCGCGTGCCCGCGCGCCCCGGTCGCCGAGCTGCTTCAAATCGTCGGCATAGACCGCCAGGCTCAGGTGATGCGACCCCATGACGAACTCGTTGGACGCCAGGGCGTCTTCGGCCTCCGCCAACCCCTCGATCTGGCTCAGCGCCTTGTCGCCGGCGCTCGACATCTGGCTCGACTTCATCGCCAGCCGGCCATGCGCCTGCGCGCGGGTCAGGAACGAGTATGACTGGCTGAGCACGAGTGGGAACTCCGCACTCAGCAGGGTGTTGAGCATGCCGGGGCGCGTCTTGGCCGGGTATTCGCGGAACGAGAAGATCGTCCCCACGGTGCTTTTGTCGGGGGGACGGATTTCGAAGCCGCGTTTGCCGCAGATCACCCGGTCGGTGTAGATCGACGCCCCCAGCGATCCGCTCACGACCGGAACGGGCATCCACCGGCACGTGATGATGAGGCGCAGCGCCTCGCCGATCTCAGTGAACACGACCTCGTTCTTTTCGCGGAGACCGAGGCGGCGGATGCCATAGGCTTCCAGCCCGTTCGCCAGAACGTGCCACAAATCCTCAAGCGTCCGCAGCACGCCGGCGTCGCCATCCGACGCCGGGCCTTTGCGAAACCGCGCGATCCTGCTGCCGGCCTTGCCGAGGAGATTGCGCGGGGTGACGATCAGCGAAATGAAGTGGTCGTTGCGGAACAGCCTTCCGTTCAGCACACGATCGCGATAGGTCCGGTCGAGCCCGGCCGCAAAGTTCGATCGGAACCTGGGGTGCGGCAGCTCCGGAACATCGGGGTGGCGGATCAGGTGCATGCAGATGTTCACATTGTCATCCGCCATATTGCGGAACAGCGTGTTGAGGTTCCGCAGACGCGCGTTGCGCATCGCCGGCTCCTCCAGCTCGAAGACAATGCCGCGGGCACGGCCCGTGGCCATCACGGAGCCGTCCCGGAGAAGGACGACTTGGTCTGTGACGTGCCCGACATAGGGCAGATAGATTTCGCCCGACCGCTCGCTATAGCCACTGTCGCCGAACATCAGATCATCCCCCGGCCGCGCGCCGGGACCCGGAGCAGGTGCGTGCAGACGTTCACGTTGTCGTCGGCAATGTTGCGGAACAGCGTGTTGAGGTTCCGCAGACGCGCGTTGCGCATCTCCGGTTCCTTCAACTCGAAGGCCATGCCGCCGACATGGCCCATGGCCATCACCGAGCCGTCCCGCAGGAGGACGACCTGGTCCGCCAGGTGTCCGACATAGGGCAGATAGATCTCGCCCGACCGCTCGCTGGTGCCACTGTCGCCGAACATCAGATCATGCCCCGGCCGCGCGCCGGCACCCGGATCGGGTTGGGGCTGACCGATGCCCCTCCCCAGGTCGCGCCATCGACCCCGCGCGCCGCCGTCAGGAGATAGAGATAGACGACGTTGAC
>CAIXDS010000188.1 GCA_903918195.1 uncultured Acetobacteraceae bacterium
ACAAGCTCAATGACGCTCCCCCCTCTGTCACTGCGCTCGTGTCCACTTGCCCAATGATGGACACTTACCGCTCTCACCACGCAGGCTGGAGCATCTCCCATCCGCAGGCCGTCCGGTAGGCGGCCATCAGCTGACGCTTACCATCGCCGATGGGCGTATGCTTCACACCATCAAGGGCTGGCTCACAGCACCGGTGGTTGAAGTCATCGACGGCCGGCCGGTTCAGACTGCCGAAGCGCGACGGATGAAACGGGGAACCCCGCAGGGCGGAGTGATTTCGCCGCTGCTGGCGAACTGCTATTTCCGGCGTTTCCTGCTGGCGTGGCATGGCCACGGCCACCGGGATCAGCTCGATGCGCACGTCGTGAATTACGCCGATGACTTCGTCATTTGCTGTCGGCCCGGCAACGCGCCGGCGGCAATGGAGCGGATGTCGGCGTTGATGACGCGGCTCGGGCTGGAGGTGAACACAACCAAGACCCGGATCGCCCGGTTGCCAGAGGAACTGTTCGATTTCCTCGGCTACACGGTCGGTCGCTTCTACGGCAAAGACGGGCGCCCCTACATCGGCACCCGGCCGTCGCGGAAGGCGGTAAAGAGTCTGCTCCGAAGAATTCACGCACGGACCTCACGCCAGTGGTATCCGGATGAGCCGGCGAACACGGTCGCCCGCATCAGCAGCCTGGTTCGTGGCTGGTGTGGCTACTTCAACCAGGGACCTGTTCTGCCGATCTACGAACTCATCCGCTCCTATACCGAGCGGCGAGTCCGTCGATGGTTGATGCGACGCGCGGGACGACGAGGCACCGGGTTCCGCCAGATCCCGGACGAGTTCCTCTACGAGACGCTCGGCCTCTATGCCGCTCCACGTCGGCGCGCCGACCTGCCGAGAGCGAAGGTCTGACGGGACGGGAGAGAGCCGGATGCGGGCAATCTGCATGTCCGGTTCGATGAGCGGCGACAGGAGACGGAGCCATGTCAGCCCGGACTGAGGGGGCAGCGCGAAAGCGCCGCCGACAACCCACCGGGAGACTACAGCCACCGCGCCTGTCGTCGACTCTACCGAGCTCGACACGACCGTCGTCGACGAAGCGCACGAGCCCGTCCCAGTGGTTCAGCGCGTAGCCGATCGCCTCGGCGGTTGGTCCCCGTGCGAACAGCTTCGTCATCTGCGCATCGAACCAGGCGCGCAGCTCCGCAAGCAGCGGCTTGCTGCGAGCCTGGCGAGCGGACTGACGTTCCTCGGCGGTCAGGCCACGTATGTCGGTCTCGATGCGATACAGCGCGGCGATGCGCTGGAGCGCCTCGGTGGCGATCGGCGCGTTGCCGCCCTTGGCGAGATCGTAGAAGCCCCTCCGCACGTGGCTCCAGCAGAATGCCAGCTTGGGTCCTGGCGCGGCGGCAGGACCGGCCAGCTTCTTGTAGGCGGCATAGCCGTCGCATTGCAGGATGCCGCGATAGCCGCCGAGCAGCGCGCGGCCGTGTTCATGGCCGCGTCCGGGCGCGTAGCTGTAGACCACCGCCGGTGGATCGCGGCCGGCCCATGGCCGGTCGTCGCGCGCAATCGCCCAGAAGTAGCCTTGCTTGGTGCGCCCGCGGCCAGGATCGAGCACCGGAACCACCGTCTCATCGGCAAAAAGCTGAGACGAAGACAGCATGATCTCTTTCAGGCGCGTGACCACCGGCGCAATTTCGGCCGCCGCGTAGCCGACCCAGAAGGCCAGGGTGGAACGGTCGAGAACCACGCCCTGGCGCGCCATCATCTGCGCCTGTCGATACAGTGGCAGATGGTCGGCGTAGCGCGCCACCAGCACATGCGCGACCATCGCCTCGGTCGGCAGGCCGCCTTCGATCAGCCGTGGCGGCGCGGGCTGCTGCACCACCACGCCCGAGCAGGCCCGGCAAGCCAGCTTCGGCCGTCGCGTCACCAGCACGCGGAACTGCGCGGGGATGACGTCGAGACGCTCGGAGGTGTCTTCGCCGATCACCACCATTTCCGCCTGGCAGCACGGGCAGCTGGTCTGCTCCGGCGCCAACTCAACTTCGATATGCGGAAGGTGGGCGGGCAGCTTGCCGCGATTGGCCCGGCGCTTCTTGGCACCTTCCTGTCGCAGCGCCGGATCGCGCCGCTCGGCCTCGGCCTCGCCTTTGGCAATCGCCGCCTCGGTGTCTTCGAGGCCGAGTTGCAACTGATCGTCGGGCAGCCGCTCCGACTTCCGCCCGAACTGTGCGCGCTGCAGCTTCAACAGTTGAAGATGCAGCCGCTCGGTGCGCGCCAGCAGGGCATCGTGCTCGGTCTGCTGCCGGTCACGCTCGACCTGTACAGCACGGAGGAAAGCGGCAGTGGATCACGCTCGAAACCGGCACCCTGTCACGTTTCAAACCGGCACGCCGTCACGCTCGAAAGCGGCAGTGGATCACGCAGCAAAGCGGCACCTCCGGACGGGGTAAGGCGGCACCGGCTTCAGGGCGTGGGTCTCTCCTGGCAGGCGATTAATCGCGAGTAACGTCGCTCCCTTTTGC
>CAIXDS010000189.1 GCA_903918195.1 uncultured Acetobacteraceae bacterium
AAACATCCTCAAGCATCCAGATAAACATAGTTCCATGCAGAACCACATCCACCAAATGCCCACACCCTCACACTCTCGTGCTCAGGCTAAAGGACGCCGCCAACGTATCCCTTCCAATCCAGATTTACTTGTCAATGAACATCCCGTCTCCGGGGCCGGCGCCAGTCGTCTCGGCGTCGGGAGGCGCTTTCTAGTCGGGGGCGTTCGGCGTGTCAACGACATTACATCAGGATTTCGCCGCCCCGTCCGCCACCCCCAAAAACCGCGGAATTCTGCGGCTTCCAACAGCGCCAGAAAGCCCACCTGGGGTGCCCGGCCGGCCGGAAGAAGCCCAACCGGGCAGCTATGCGGAACACGCATGACCAACCAGGGCCGCGCCCGCATCCCAGTGCCTTGTCCACCGGCCCGGCCTGCCGGCATGGTTCCGCCATGCAGGCCCTCATCCGCGACAGCCGCGATGACGACATCCCCGCCATCGCCGCCATCTACGCCCACGCCGTCCGCCACGGCAGCGCCAGCTTCGAGTTGGACCCGCCCGATGCCATAGAGATGAAGCAACGGCGCCAGGCCCTGCTGGACGCCGGCTATCCCTATGTCATCGCCGAGTTGGGCGGTGCGGTCGCGGGCTATGCCTATGCCTCGGCCTACCGCCCGCGCCCGGCGTACCGCTTCGCGGTGGAGAGTTCGGTCTATGTCGCGCCGAACCGCCTGCGGCAGCGCATCGGACACGCCCTGCTGGCAGCCCTGATCGCCCGCTGCGAGGCCGCCGGGTTCCGGCTGATGGTCGCGGTGATCGGGGATTCCGCCAACCACGCCAGCATCGGCCTGCACGCGGCACAGGGTTTTTCACCTGCCGGCCGGCTGCCCGCCATCGGCTGGAAGCACGGACGATGGCTCGATTCAGTACTGATGACCCGCGCCCTCGGCGAAGGTGCGCGGACACCGCCGCCACCCGGACGATAAGGGGCGCGGCGCCGCGGCGGCCGGGTCCCTGTCGGAAAACTTTACACTCCCAGACCGCGCCGGCGGACCACCTTATCGCGGGTGCCGGCCTGGGCGCTTTGCTCCGGTTGGACGAGGACCCGGTCCTTGTCGGAAAACTTTACAGTGCGTCATCCCCCGAGACGCCGCCGCCGCCGGCCCCACCGGAGCCGGCGGCAGCCGTTATAAACTGGCGCGATTGGCGAATTCAGATGGGTCGTCCATTTTTTGGGCCGGGTCAGCAACCCGGACCTGTCGGGAAATTTTACACTGCACCTGGAGCCATAAGGGCCTCGTCATAAAATGAGCTTCCGAATCAATTTGTTATGAATTTGGCGCCCTATTTGCATTAACGTGCGGAGGGATAAACTTCCGATCCGGCGGCGTCCCTGTATTTTTGATCCGAGCGTATGTGGCGAACCTCAAGAGGGTATGGCTCTGATGAATTTTTTCAAAGCTACCGGGTTCAAAGCTGCTGGCGCCGCCGCGGTCTGCTTCGCGTTGGGGGTTGCAGCCCCGGCCGGCGCCACGCCAATAACCCCCTCCCCCGCCGGCGGTGTCAGCGGCACCGTCACAGTATCCCCGGGAACAACCTATTCGACGTTAACATATACGTTCATCCTTCCGACGGAGGCGCTTACGGGCACGTCGGGTTATGCCTACGCTCTTTCGCTTCCCTTGTTCGACACGGTCAACGGGAAATATACTCTGACCGGCGTCACGGAAGCGCTCGCCGCCACTGCGACTGGCAGCGTTACGATTACCAATACAGACACCACAGCGCAGAATTTCAGCAACGCGGGCGCACAGACCGGGGCCACCTTCACAGGGCCAGACGGCACGAAACTCACGCTCTTCCCGATCGAGGCCACTCAGGCAAGCGGCGCTGTCGATGCTCCCAACTGCATTGTTTTTTCAGGTGCAACATATTGCCAAGTCGGCACTGGTATTGCAACCTACACCGGTTTAAAAGGTAATGCCTCAACTGGGCCGAAAAGCGTCACCAATCTTTCGCCCTGGCAAGGCAGCGGCAGCGCCTCGAAAAACGTTCAGGTTGTCCTTAGTCCAGCGTCGTCCATGGGAACTGCGTTACCTGGCGTGTTCTTCGGTGGCTCGATTTCGACGGGCGGTACTCTGACCATCGTCTATGATTATATCATTTCGCCAGTGCATATCCCTGTCCCGGGATTCATCGGCCTGTCCACGCTGGGCGTCGGACTTGTTGGCCTGGGCCTGGTTCGCCGCCGCAAGGCCTGAACGTCCCCCTCCCCGGCATCAGCGAACGCCCGGCGCTTGCGCCGGGCGTTGCCGTTTTGAGTGAACCGGCTGCCTGACTAGGCCACCGCCTCCTGCGGCTCGACGATCCGCCCAGGACCCTGCGGGCCGCGCTGGAACACCAGGTGGCGATCATGGAACGCGCCCACCGCCGGGCGGTGGGCGATGGAGATGATGGTCGTGTCGGGCAGGCGTTCCCGCAGCAGGCCGTACAGCGACTGCTCCGCCTCGGGGTCGAGGCTGGCGGTGGCCTCGTCGAGGAACAGCCAGTCCGGCCGGGTCAGCAGCGCCCGCCCCAGCGCCAGCCGTTGCTGCTCGCCGCCCGAAAGCCGCTGGCTCCAGTTCTCCTCCTCATCGAGGCGGCCGGCCAGGGCGTCCAGCCCCACCGCCGCCAGCACGTCGCGCACCTCGGCATCGGCATAGGCGTCGGGCGCGGCGGGGTAGCTCATGGCGTGGCGCAGCGTGCCGAGCGGGATGTAGGGACGCTGCGGCAGGAACAGGGTGCGCCCGGGGGGACGGCGCACCTCGCCGCGTCCGAACGGCCAGATGCCGGCAAGCGCGCGGAACAGGGTCGATTTCCCCGAGCCGGACCGGCCGCTGATGACCACGGATTGGCCGGGCCGCAGGGTCAGGTCGGCATCCGTCAGCAGCGCCTCGCCGCCCGGCAGGGCCAGCGTCGCCTGCTGCAGCGAATAGCCGGACTCCGTCCCGGAGGTAAGATGCACCCCCTCCCCCGCCGCCCCGCGCGCCGCCACGATGGCGCGGTGGAAGGTGGCGAGACGCTCGACAGTAGCGCGCCAGGAGGCGATGTCGGCGTAACTGTCGACGAACCACGACATCGCGCCCTGCACCTGGCCGAACGCACCGGCCGTCTGGGTTAGCGCGCCGAGCGGCACCAGACCGGCAAAATAGCGCGGGGCCGCGACCACGATGGGGAACACCGAGGCGATCTGGCCGTAGCCGGCGGTCAGCGCCGTCAGCAACTTGTAGCGCTGCATCAACAGCCACCAGTTCGCCGCCAGCGCCTCGAAGCGGACCAGCAGGCCGCGTTTTTCTTCCTCTTCGCCGCGGTACAGGGCCACGCCTTCGGTATTCTCGCGCAGGCGAACCAGGGAAAAGCGGAAATCCGCCTCCACCCGCTGCTTGCGGAAGTTCAGCAGCACCAGCGGCCGTCCGACGAAATGCGTCGCCACCGTGCCGGCGACGGCATAGATCAGCGCCACCCACACCATGTAACCCGGAATGGTGAGCCCCAGCACGGTCAGCGGGCCGGACAGCGACCACAGGATGGTGATGAAGCTGAACAACGACACGACGTTGGACAGCAGGTCGATGCCGAGGAACAGGATGCCGCGCTCGCCGGCCACGCTGTCGCCGATGAAGGCGCGCAGATCCTCGGCGATGCGCTGGTCCGGGTTCTCGATGCCGATGCCGCTGCGCTCGTCGGTCGGCGGGATCAGGCTGATGCGGTAATAGGCGCGGTCGGCCAGCCATTCGTCGAGGAAGTGCTTCGTCATCCAGCGCCGCCAGCGGATTTGCAGCCACTGGGTCAGGTAGATGCGATAGACCGCGATGACAATGTAGAAGGCGGCGACGCCGCAGAAGCCGGGCAGCAGCCAGCCGCCATCGGTGAACTTCCAGAACAGCAGCAGGTTGATGAAGCTGTCCCAGTCCTTCTCCTGCAGGCTGGTGAAGAAGGCGTTGTTCCAGAAGCTGAGCACCACCTCCATGCCGACCAGCACCAGGCGCATGGCGATCACCGCCGCCAGCAGCAGCCAGGCGATGCGGCGTTCCTCGGAGCGGGTGAAGTAGGGCCTCGCCAGGTGCCAGGCGTCGCGGAGGAACTCGGCAATGTTGCGCATACTGGGTTTCCTCAGCCGGGCGGCAGGGTGGCGTCGAGGGCGGCCAGCCAGGCCTGCAGGCGCTTGCGGTTCACGCCGAGATCGGACTCGCCGTAAACGCTGCGCGACCACAAAATCAGGCCGGAGTCCGGGGTGACCTGCACGGCGATCAGGTCGGGGAAGTTGAACACCGCGCTGCGGGCGACGAAATGCGCCTGCAGCCGGTCGTCATAGGCAACGTGGGGGTAGGTGCGGGGTTGCGCCAGCGCCACCTGGCGCACCGCGTCATACAGTTGCTGCGGCGGCACCGCGTAGTGCCGGGTGACGATGTCCGGCTGCGGGCGGAACCCGGCCGGGGCGGCGAGCGCGGTGTTGGATGTGCCCGGCCGGACCAGCGCCGACATGTCCATGGGGGGCGGGATGGGCACGCCGTCGGCACCGGAGCCGGAGCAGGCCGGCAGGACAAGGCCGAGCAGCAGGGCGAGCAGGCGCATCAGGGCGGGCTCCCCGGATCGGTGGTGAGGCGGATGCGCAGGCGGATGACGCCGCGGATGTCCTGCGCGGGGTCCACCGCCCGGCCCTTGCGCAGGATGTCGATACGGCCGGCCTGGGCCAGCCGGATGGCGGCGCGGCGCACCGAGCTTAGCTTGGTGCGCCAGTGCTCGCCGGGACCGGGTGCGACCTCGCGCGCCACCTCGGTCGGATCGATCGACCCGGCAGGCCCGCGCGCCTCAACAAGGCGAAGCAGTGCAGCTTCAACGGTGGTTGTCATAAGGCGGCCCGGACCCCTTCGGAATGGGGTCCAGGGGCCTCCCGGCCCTTGGCGGGTCCAGGGCAGAGCCCTGGCCTTCCTGCTAACGTGCGCATCATGCCAGCCGACATGGCGGCATTTCGCCAAAGGCGCAAGTTGCAAGCCCGTCAGGCGACCCGGAGCACCTCCGACGTCACCGGCCGGCCGAACAGGCAGCCCTGCCCCTCATCGCAGCCGCAGCCGGAGAGGAAGGCGCGCTGCGGCTCGGTCTCGATCCCCTCGGCGATCACCGTCAGGTCGAGGGCGTGCGCGGTGTCGATGGCCGCACGCACGATCGCCACGTCGTCGCGGTCGAACGGCAGGTCGCGCACCAGGGAGCGGTCAAGCTTGATCTTAGTCAGCGGCAGCCGCTTCAGCATGGACAGGCTGGCAATGCTGGCGCCGAAATCGCCGAGCCCGATGCCGGCGCCAAGGTCGCGGATGGCCGACAGGCTCAGCAGCGTGTCCACGTCGATGCCGAGCAGCGTCGTTTCGGCGAGTTCCAGCTCGAGTCGTTCCGGGTTCAGGCCGGAAGCGTCGAGTGCCGCCGCCACCTGGCCGAGCAGCGCCCGGTCGGCAATCTGGCGCGCCGAGACATTGACCGACACCACCCATGGCTCCGGCCATTGCACCGCCTCCTGGCACGCCGCCAGCAGCACCCAGCCGCCGACGGCGTTGATCTGGCCACTTTCCTCGGCCAATGGCATGAAGGCGGCAGCCGGCAGCATGCCGCGGCGCGGATGCGGCCAGCGCAGCAGCGCTTCCAGGTCGGTGCGCGCGCCGGTCGCGAGCGACAGCCGTGCCTGGAAATGCAGAACGAGTTCCTGCTGCTCGACGGCGGTGGCCAGGTCGCGGCGCAGGCGGCGCAGGCGCGCTGCCTCGGCCCGCGGCTGGATGGGTGCACGGAAACGTGCCGGGACCAGTTCTTCGTTCGGAAGATTCGGTGTCAACAGCATTGCCGTGTCTCGCGTCATTGCTCCGACAACCGATAATGCGACGGACCTTGCGATTCGGTTAATCGGTGGTCGGCAACACCCCTGTACCGCGCCAGGCACATTATCCGAAACTTCATCCCGGCGCCGGACTCTGTCGCGACCCATGATCCACAGGAGGCACATGGGTCACAGGACGGTGCCATGCTGCCGGATACCGACGCGACGTACACGCAAGCGACGTACAGCGAAGCGACGGATACTGAAACGACGGACGCTCCGGACACCTGTACGCTCGAGCATCGCATCTTCCACAGCCTCACCGACGTGCTGTTCCGGCGCGCCCAGACCGACGATACGCCGGTGATGGTGATGTCACTGGGCGAACGCACCGCGGTGGTGCCGCTGCGCGCGCTGCAGCGCGAGCTGGGCGTCGCCGACGACAGTCCCGATGGCCGCATGTTCGGCCTGATCGCGCAATCCCTCGACTTCGTGAACGGCCTGCAGATCGGCGACAAGCTGCCGGCCGAGGTGCTGGACGGGCGGGCAAGCTGGACGCCGGGTGGCACCCATCGCGCCCTGGCGGCGGCCCGGCTGCGCCTGCAGCTCGCCGCCTGGCTGCGGCCGGAAGCGGCCGGCGTGCTGATGCCGGACGCCGGCAGCGTGCGCCGGCTGGACGACGACCCGGCGATGCGCCAGTACGTCAACGCCGCCATGGAGCAGGTCGCCCGCGACCTCGGCCTGCCCGGCCGCACGGCGGTGGTGGACCTGCTGGAGAGGCTGGCCGAGGAACTCTCCTTTATCGAGGCGCTGCGCGAGGGGCTGCTCAACCGCGTGCTCGATCTGGTGGCGCGGATCGAAAGCATCGGCCGCACCGGCCGGGTCAACCAGAAGCGGGCGGAAATGCTCACCCAGGTCCGCCGTCTCGGCAACACCGCCCTGAAACAGATCACCGAGCGCTTCGCCGCGGTCGATTCCCAAAGCCAGGACGTGGTGACCGCGCTGGGCAACCTCGACAGTCAGTGCAGTCTGATCCGCTCCAGCCGCGACTGGCTTTACCGCCTCAGCCGGGCCTGGGAGGCGATCCTGCAGGACTGGGAGCAGGCCGCCGGGCTGCCTGACGTCGAGCTGTGGCAATTGATCGAACGCACCTACCGCTTTCTCGCGCCCCGCTACATGGCGGTGCAGGAATGGCAGGCCAGCGTCACCGGCCGGCGGCGCGGCCGACCGAAGGCGATCGGAACCGTGATGGCATGGTGAAGCGACCCACCCCCTCGCCAGCCGCCCGCCGGTCGCGCATGATCGTCGACCCTAACGAGGGAGGAACAATCACCTATGGCCGCGAACTCCACCCCCATCCATCGCGTCGCCTGTATCGGCGCCGGCACCATCGGCGCCAGCTGGGCCGCCTACTTCCTCAGCCGCGGTCTGCAGGTGGTGGTCAGCGACCCCGCCCCCGGCGCGCCCGACAAGCTGCGCGGCATGATCGAACGGGCCTGGCCGGCGCTGCAGCACCTGGGCGCGGTGCCCGGCGCGGACCCGACGGCCTGGCGGTTCGAGGCGAACCCGGTGCTGGCGGTCGAAGGCGTCGAATTCGTGCAGGAAAGCGCGCCCGAACGCTACGATGTGAAAAAGGCTTTGCTGTCCAGGCTGGACGCGGTGCTGCCGCCCGAGGTGGTGATCGCCTCCTCGTCCTCCGGCATGCTGATCAGCCGGCTGGCGCAGGGCTGCCGGCATCCTGAACGCTGCGTTATCGGCCATCCGTTCAACCCGCCGCATCTGGTGCCGCTGGTCGAGGTGGTGGGCGGCACCACCGCGTCACGCGCCAGCGTGGATACGGCGCTGGCCTTCTATCGCGCCATCGGCAAGCACCCGATCGAAATCCGCAAAGAAGTGCCGGGACACCTGGCGAACCGGCTGCAGGCGGCGCTGTGGCGCGAGGCGGTGTACATGGTGGCCGAAGGGGTCGCTAGTGTCGCCGACGTGGATGCCGCCATCAGCGAGGGGCCCGGGCTGCGCTGGGCGCTGATGGGGCCGCACGCCACCTTCCACCTCGCCGGCGGCGAGGGCGGCATGGCGCATTTCCTGCATCACTTCCTGCCCGCCATGCAGTCGTGGTGGACCGAGCTGGGCACCCCCACGATGACGCCGTCACTGCAGACCGCGCTGGTCGAGGGTGTGCGCGAGGAAGTGGGCGGGTGCAGCGTGGCGGAACTTGCGGCGCGGCGCGACGCGTTCCTGCTCGAGCTGCTGGAGCTGCGCCGCCGCTCGTAAGCCAGGCGGCTGCGGGCCACATCCGGTCACGTTTGATACGGCCCACCGCCTTCCGCATGGGAGGCGGCAGGAATGTGCAATGGTGCGCTGCAACATTCCGGTTACACATATTTGTGAGCAACGGCGGCGTCCTGCCTGCTCACCCGCACCCTTCCTGCCCGCGGCGAATGGCAGGAAAGCTGGTGGCAGGCGCCGGTCATAGCGTTCTCCCGGTCCTTTGGGGCCGGGCCAGAATTGGTCCCGCGACGGAAACCGTCACGGGGCGCTCGAGGAGCGATCAGGAATTCGTGTCGTTTTTTTCGGACCGCAACGCGCCCGAGGCGCGTGCGGCCGATCGGTTCCTTGCACGCGCCGGCACATCGCCGGTCCGCCGGTACGGGGCCGATAGACAGGTATGGAGAGAGTCAGATGCAGAATGACAGCACTGTCGTGGTTGAATTGCCGATGACGCTGCGGGTTTCCGTCACGTTCCCCGACGGCGCGCCGCGCAACCCGCAGGCGGAGGCGGCCGTGCTCGCCGGCTGGGTGGCCGGCAAGGTGAGCCATGTCAGTCATGCCCAGATCGACGCATGCAACGAGCTGAACCGCCTGTTCCCGCATGGCACGGGCGTGGTCACCGACGTGGATGCCCAGGTGCTGCGTGCGGAGGCGCATCGGGACGCCGCCGACTAGTGTTGCGACTCCGACGGATAGTGCCGTCGGGCCGCAACACTAGCTCTTGGTTTTGTGTTCCGATTCACGCGACGGGGCGGACGCATCTGTCGCGATCGGAACACTAGCATAACAGCGGACGACGGAAGGCCAGGGACCGAGCCCCTGGCCGTCCGCCGTTCCCCTTGGCCTTTCCGCTCCGGTTCGTACATGCTGGTGCAAACGCCAGAACCCGGAGAGAAACCGCCATGAGCAAATTCGGCGTCGCCCAGTCCGTCCGCCGCGTGGAAGACCCGCGCCTGCTGACAGGCAACGGCACCTACACCGACGATATCACCCTCCCCGGCACGACTTACGGCGTAGTACTGCGCAGCCCGCATGCCGCGGCGACCATCCTGTCCATCGACACCAGTGCCGCCGCCCGCTCCCCGGGCGTGCTCGCGGTCATCACCGCCGCCGACCTGACGGCGGACGGCATCGGCCCGCTGCCCTGCGTGGTCAGCCTCACCAACCGCGACGGAACAAAACAGGTCAGCCCGCCCTATCCCGCCCTGGCCGGTGAGGCGGTGCACCATGTCGGCGCCCCGGTGGCCTTCGTGGTCGGCGAAACCGTGCAGCAGGCGCGCGACGGCGCCGAGGCGATCGCCGTCGATTACGACATCCTGCCCTCGGTCACCGACCTGGCCACCGCCATGGACCCGGACGTGCCCCAGGTATGGGACGCCGCCCCGCGCAATTTCTGCTTCGACTGGGAGACCGGCCAGAAGGCGAAAACTGACGCGCTGTTCGCCCAGGCCGCGCATGTGACGCGCCAGACCGTGGTGAACAACCGCATCGTGGTCGCCTCCATGGAGGCGCGCGCCGCGCTGGCCGAGTTCGATGCGAGGACGCAACGCTGGACGTTGCGCGCCAACACCCAGGGCGGCTGGTTGCTCAAGGACCTGCTCGGCAAGGCCGTCTTCAACACCGGCGCCGAGAGTTTCCGCGTCATCACCCCCGATGTCGGCGGTGGCTTCGGCATGAAGCTGTTTCTCTACCCCGAGCACGTGCTGACCTGTTACGCGGCGCGCCGGCTCGGCCGTCCGGTGAAATGGACCAGCGAGCGCAGCGAGGCGTTCCTGGCCGACACACATGGCCGCGACAACATCACGCTCGGCGAACTGGCACTCGACGCGGACGGAAAATTCCTCGCCCTGCGCACCCGCAACGTGGCGAACATGGGCTCCGCCCTGTCCGCCTTCGCGCCCTTCATTCCCACCCTGGCCGGCACCGGCGTGCTGCCCAGCGTCTATGGGTTCCAGGCGATCTACGCCCACGTGATCGGCGTGTTCACCAACACCATGCCGGTCGATGCCTATCGCGGCGCCGGCCGGCCGGAGGCCAATTATCTGGTCGAGCGCCTGATCGATCAGGCGGCGCGCGAGCTGACCATCGACCGCGCCGAACTGCGCCGGCGCAACATGGTCGGCCCCGATGCCATGCCGCACACCTCGCCGACCGGCCGCACCTACGATTCCGGTGATTTCCGCATTCTGCTCGATGCCGCGCTGAAGACCATGGACTGGCAGGGATTCGAGGCCCGCCGCGCCGAGGCGGCACGGCGCGGCCGGCACCGCGGCATCGGCCTGTCCTATTACCTCGAAGCCACCGGCGGCGACCCGACCGAGCGCGCCGAAATCCGCTTCGCCGATGACGACTTCGTCGATGTGTTCGTCGGCACCCAGTCCACCGGCCAGGGCCACGAGACCGCCTATGTGCAGCTCACGGTGGACCGGCTCGGCGTGCCGGGCGAGAAGGTGCGGGTCCGGCAGGGTGACACCGACACGATCCCCCAGGGCGGCGGCACCGGCGGGGCGCGCAGCCTGTATTCCGAGGGGCAGGCGATCCTGGCCACCGCCGCCACCGTCATCGAGAAGGGCCGCAAGGCGGCCTCCGAGGCGCTGGAGGCGGCCCCGGCGGATATTGTGTTCGAGGCCGGACGGTTCTCGATCGTCGGCACCGACCGCGGCATCGGCATCCTGGAACTCGCCGCGATCCAGCGCACCCGGGTCAGCCGTGGCGAGGATGCGACCACGCTGGATGCCGCCGAGGTGGCGCAGATCAAGTCGCACACCTTCCCCAATGGCTGCCACATCGCCGAAGTGGAGGTGGACCCGGAGACCGGGCAGGTGCAGGTGCTGCGCTATTCGGTGACCGACGATGTGGGCCGGGCGGTGAACCCGCTGATTGTACGCGGCCAGGTGCATGGCGGCGTGGCGCAGGGCTTCGGCCAGGCGGTGCTGGAGCACACCGCGTTCGATCCGGTCTCCGGCCAGTTGCTGTCCGGCAGTTTCATGGACTACGCGCTGCCGCGCGCCGACGATCTGCCCGACATCGAGGTGGAATTGATCGAGGTGCCGTGCCGCACCAATCCGCTCGGCGTGAAGGGGGCCGGCGAGGCCGGGGCGGTTGGCAGTCCGCCGGCGGTGATCAACGCGATCATCGATGCCCTGGCACCGTTAGGGGTGGCGCACATCGACATGCCCGCCACCCCCGAGCGCGTCTGGAAGGCCATGATGGCCGCCAAGGCCGCCTGAATGAATGGGTTCTAAGGGCTCCGCCCTTAGCGGGGTCCAGGGGCAGAGCCCCTGGCCTTCCCGCGTCATCATGGCGGCTTCAAGGCGATGAAGCGCATTCGCGCTCATGCCAGTCCCTCCGATTGGCCGTGCCGCGGAGCGAGGCCGTTGCTTTAAGAAGCACCCCCTCCCGCAACGTGCACCGGCCCCGCCAGCAATGATCTGTGCCCTCGAGTCCTTCGTCACCACGCTCGGCCCCGCGGCGGCCGCGGGAGCACTCGGCGTGGCGGCGAACGGCGTCTGGCCGCATTTGCAGTCGCGGCGGCAGATCTTGGCCGTGCAGGTGTTTTGCTCGGCGATGTTCGCCCTGCATTATACCCTGCTCGGCGCCAATACGGGGGCGGCGATGTGTGCCGCCGGCGCGTTGCAGTCGCTGGCCGCCGCCACGCTGCGCGGACGATGGGCGCTCGGCGGCGTGTTTGGCGCCACCATTGCGGCGACCCTGGCGATGACGGTGGCCACCTGGTCGGGACTGCCCTCGGCGCTGGCGCTGGCCGGCCAGTCGATGTCAGCGCTCGGCCGGCTGCAGCGCCGCGAGCAGGCGATCCGGCTGGCCTTCCTGGGCGGGGAGGCGTTCTGGATCAGCCACAATTTGTTGGTCGGCTCCTCCTGGGGCCTGACCGCGGACACCATGGCCGTGACCATGCTGCTGATCGGGCTGTGGCGTGGCCGGACGCGCCGCGCGCCCCTTCGTGCCTGTCCGAAAGCGCTCGCTTTTCTTTCAACGGCTTAAAGGCGGCACGGTGCGGCCCATCCTCCCGACGCCAGCGACACCACCGCTTCCGTTGCGGCGGGCGGGAAACGCCGCAGCACCCTGCCAGGAGCCAAGCCTTCACGTCGCTGCGGACTTTGTCCGCTCAGCATGATCACAACCCGCCGATATCGCCCCACTCGACCTGGCGGGAACATCGCCGGACCGCGTGACATCGCCGTGCGCGCGGGAACCCCTGGCCGCCGGCCAGGTCCGACGGGAGGCAGCGGAATGCTGCGGCTGGCACAGCGATGGTTGCGACGTCAGGCCGATACTGACGGACCGACTGGCGTGGCCGTCAGCGCATGACTTCGCGCCAGACGGCCTTCGAGCCATTGCTGGCAAACGCGGATACCATACTTACACCGCATCCGACCGCAGCCGCCGAGGCGACTGCCCCGGCCGCCAACGGAACCGCCGCGCCGCCACTGGCGATGGCAATCATGCTCAGCACTTCCGTGACAACCGCTCCGCTGAACATGCCGCCGGTACAGGCGCCTACCAGCGATTCCCAAAGATCGGGGGGCACGATGTCCCCGCGGTGGTAAGTGGCCGGCGGGGTATCATTCAAGCCCGCGCCTGCGTCGCCCTGGCCTTGGGGAGGAGACGCACGCTGGTGTCCCCGCCACGCCGTGTAGGGGCGTAACGCCGAACCCTCTGCCTGCCGCAGGGCGTCGGCCACGCCCGCCGCTTTCGCCTCATCCGGCGCACCTCCGATTGCCGCAGCAATGGGCAGAGCAATAGCAACATTTCGCATGGTGCCAAGACACTTCCGACCGCCGACTGCGGCGGGAGGCCACAGAACTGGTTGCATGTCTTACTTAATCCCCTCTGCAAGAATTTTTCTTATAGTTGTGAATTAAATATGGTCTATAACCTGCTTTGCAACCATTAATGCTGCCCATTCACGCCGAATTCATCGGATCTCATTTAAATACAGTAACTCTTGGTTTCGTTGTATTGTAACTTGTTTGTATCTGTTCGTAAGCCGAAGCTTCGTCGCGCGCTGATGGTTGCGCGCGCTCAACCGGCGCGATGGCTGACCGTTGTTCGACGCCGCGATCGTCCGAAACCGCTGGTGTCAGTGCCTGTCCGAAAGCGCTCGCTTCTCTTTCAAGAACTTACAGGTGGTGCGGGGTGGCCCATCCTCGAAAACTGCCGCTACTTTCCAGATCATTCTGCCACCTATGGCTATGGCCGGTTAAGCATTTGATTCCATTGCCTCCGCTTTCGGACAGGCCCTTAGCATCGCGATCGCCACCACCTGATCGCGCGCAAAGCTTGACGCCGCCGCTTGGATCGGCGTCCCCTTGGCGCGGGGCAGCACGCCCCCTTGGAGCATCGTCATGGCAAAAGGACAAAAGCGCAGCGGGCGCGAGATGAAGAAGCCGAAAGCCTCGAAGGCCCCCAGCTCGGCGGGAGCGGCCGGTTTCGGCGCGCTGAAGCCGCAGAAGCCACTGCCGACGAAGACGCCGACGACGCCGAAGTAGCCGCGCCGGCCGCCCGGAGCCGGGCGGCTTCGCTCGCTGGAATTTCCGGCCCCCCGCTGCCATGTCAGCGGCGAGGAGTGTGTGCCGATGTCCCAGACGCTGAGCCGCCCCGCCCCGGTGCTGTTCATCCCGCAGAAGCAGCCGGCCCGGCCGATGACCACTCCGCTGCGGGTGGTCAGCGAGTTCGAGCCGAACGGCGACCAGCCAACCGCCATCCGCGAGCTGGTCGCGGGGGTGCAAGGGGGCGAGCGCGACCAGGTGCTGCTGGGGGTGACCGGCTCGGGCAAGACCTTCACCATGGCGAAGGTGATCGAGGCGGTGCAGAAGCCCGCCCTGATCCTGGCGCCGAACAAGACCCTGGCGGCGCAGCTGTACGGGGAGATGAAGGCGTTCTTCCCCGACAACGCGGTGGAGTATTTCGTCAGCTACTACGATTACTACCAACCCGAAGCCTACGTTCCGCGCACCGACACCTATATCGAGAAGGATGCGCAGATCAACGAGCAGATCGACCGCATGCGCCATGCCGCCACCCAGGCGCTGCTCGAACGCAACGACGTCATCATCGTCGCCTCGGTCTCCTGCATCTACGGCATCGGCTCGGTCGAGACCTACGCGAAGATGGTGGTGAAGCTGGAAACCGGCGGACGCATCGACCGCGACCGGCTGGCCAAGGCGCTGGTGGAACTGCAGTACCGCCGCAACGATGTGGGCTTCACCCGCGGCACGTTCCGCCTGCGCGGCGAGATTGTCGATATCTGGCCGAGCCATTACGAGGACCGCGCATGGCGCGTCACCCTGTTCGGCGATGATGTGGAATCGCTGGCCGAGTTCGATCCGCTGACCGGCGAAGTGGCGACCAGGCTCGACAGCATTACCGTGTATGCGAACAGCCACTACGTCACGGCGCGGCCGACGCTCACCCAGGCCATCCGCGACATCAAGCTGGAACTGAACGGGCGCCTCGACGAATTCACCGCGGCGGGAAAACTGCTGGAAGTGGAGCGGCTGCAGCAGCGCACCACTTTTGACATCGAAATGATGGAGACCACCGGCTCCTGCAAGGGGATCGAGAACTACTCACGGTATTTGTCGGGCCGCAAGCCGGGCGAGCCGCCACCGACACTGTTCGAATACCTGCCGGAGAACGCGCTGCTGATCGTCGATGAAAGCCACGTCACGGTGCCACAGATCGGCGGCATGGAGCGCGGCGACTTCGCCCGCAAATCGATCCTGTCCGAGTTCGGCTTCCGCCTACCCTCCTGCATCGATAACCGGCCGCTGAAATTCGAGGAGTGGGAACGCTTCCGCCCGCAAACCGTGTTCGTCTCCGCCACCCCCGGCCCGTGGGAGTTGGAGCGCACCGGCGGCACCTTCGCCGAGCAGGTGATCCGCCCCACCGGACTGATCGACCCGGTGGTGGAGGTGCGCCCGGTCGAGCGCCAGGTAGATGATCTGCTGGCCGAGTGCCGCAGCGTGGCGGCGCATGGCGACCGCATCCTGGTAACCGTGCTGACCAAGCGGATGGCCGAGGACCTGACGGAATACCTCAACGAACACAGCGTGAAGGTACGCTACCTGCATTCCGACATCGACACGCTGGAGCGCATCGAGATCATCCGCGATCTGCGCCTGGGGGTGTTCGATGTGCTGGTGGGCATCAACCTGCTGCGCGAGGGGCTGGATATTCCGGAATGCGCGCTGGTGGCGATCCTGGACGCCGACAAGGAGGGGTTTCTCCGCAGCCAGACCTCGCTGGTCCAGACCATCGGCCGCGCCGCCCGCAACATCGATGGGCGGGTCATTCTCTACGCCGACACCATGACGCGCAGCCTGCGCTTTGCTATCGAGGAGACCGAGCGCCGGCGCAACAAGCAGCGCGCCTGGAATGAGGCGCACGGCATCACCCCGCAATCCGTCAAGAAGAATATCGGACGGGTGCTGGAGAGCGTGTTTGAACAGGATTACGTCACGGTCGCGCCGGTGCGGGACGCCGACACCACGGAGTTCGTCGGCAAGGATTTGAAGGCCGCGATCGGCGAGTTGGAAAAGCGCATGCGCGCGGCGGCGGCCGACCTGGAATTCGAAACGGCTGCCCGGCTGCGCGACGAGATCAGGCGGCTGGAAGCACTGGACCTCGGCCTGGAACCGCCGCCGGCGCCGTCTGCCTCGCTGCGGCCGAAGCGTGACCGCGCGCCCGAGCCGATGGGACCGGGCGGCGGGGGATATGATCCGAAGAAGAAGCGCGGCGGGGGCAAGCGACGGGGAAGATAAAACCAGTCCAGGGACGCCGCCCCTGGACGCCGCCAGGCTGTCGAAAACGCAGGATGCTGCCGGTTACCCCCCCAGCAGCCCGTAGGTCGGTGACCATCCGGCCAGGGTGATGTATTTTCCATCGAGCGAGAAACCGAACCCGGCCGGGAACGAGAAGCTGGGAGTGACCCCGGTGGGTAATGGCGTCAACGGCACGCCACTGAACTTGTCGTTGCTATTTGCCAGCGTATCCCAGGTGGCAAGGGTGGACCCGATGGTCTCGTTCCAGTCATAAATCGGGCCGCCGGTCAGGTTCTCGAACACGTTCGAGCTGAAGACGTTTTTTTGGCTACTGGGGCTGTTCACGAACATCGCCGGAGCTGATGAGTCGGACAAGGCCACGTTGTTCTTGAACGTGTTGCCATAGGCCAGACCCAATAGCTGGTTCACCATGAGCTCACCAGCCGACGTGTGGGTCCCGCCTGAGTTCAGCTCATTGCCGCCCACATCGTTGCCGCTGACGACATTGTCGTAGGAATCGTACACCCCGATCCCCGCGCCATCGTTCGCATAGCAGAAATTGTTGCTGATGGTGTTGTGGTTCGTCCACTGATCCGCCAGGATGCCGCCGCCATCTTCTTCGTAGATGTCACGGTTGCCGATGCAGACGTTCCCGGTAACGGTATTATAGGCGCCATAGGTGTCCGCCGCGCTAGAGGCATAGATGTGAATGCCGCTGCAGCCGAAGACGGCCAAGCCGTTGCCGGAAACTGTATTGTCTGAGATGGTGAAACTGTTGCCATCGACGTTGATCCCATCATAACCATTTCCGGAGATCACGTTGTTTGAGATGACCGTCCCCGACCCCGTCACCTCGTTGATGCCTATGCCGTACTGGGTGTTGTTGCTGATCGTGTTGCCCGAAATCGTGTTGGTCGTACCCGCCCCGTTACCGATCCATATACCCATCCCCGAGGAAGCGATGGTGTTTCCGGAGATGGTGATGTTGTTGGCGCCACTTTGTAAAACGACACCTGCCCCGGTGCTGTTGCTAATTTGGAAACCCGAAAACGTCACGTAGGTGGCGCCGTCGAAGTTGACCCCGCCCTTGATGATGGGGGCGGCCCCGGTGCCGTAGGAGCCTATCTTGATAGGCGCCGCCGCGGTGGCATTAACCCCAATATACAAGCTGCCGGAATACGTCGTGCCTGCGGCCTGGAGGTATGTTGTTCCTGCAGTGAAACTAATATTCGACCAGGAGTTGTATGGACTTGCCTGTGTCCCAGTGCCGCCGGACTTGGCCGTCGGGTTGATATAGATGGTGCCAGCCATATCGCTCTCCTGTCGAGCTTTGCGAATTTCAACGCCAACGTTAACAACGTTAACCAACCTTGTGAATTTTATCAATCCCCTTTGAACTGATCAAATTTGCGCGACTCGTTAAATGAAGCGCTATAAAAATAATATGTTCAGAAATTCGTGTTAATGTGGTTGTTTTTGTAAGTGTTGCTAATAAATGTCTTAGTATTATGATCTAATTATATTTTTGTTGCGGGAATTAACTCCGAATCAGACAGCCATCAGTGTTCGGAACGAATGGCCGCCAACGCAGGATTTATCTGCCGGTCCGCAACCGCCATGCGGGAATCCGCCTTCGGTGGCGCCCAGCCTCGTTTTTTATCATGGAAGCGATGCGCCATTACGAACCCGGCTCCACCCCTGGCGGCGAAGGCCGGTTCGTGGCAGCACGGCAACGCCCCCGCGCTGCAAGGACCCCCGGCATGACGGAACTGATCGGCAACATCGCCGCCACCATCCCGCGCGCGGCGCTGGTCACCGGCGGTGCGCAGCGACTCGGCCGTGCCATCGCGCTGGCGCTGGCCGAGGCCGGGTTCGACGTGGCAGTACATTGCCACGGCAGCACGGCGGCGGCGGAGCAGACCGCGGCGGATATCCGCGCGCGCGGCCGGCGCGCCGCGGTGCTGCCGGCCGACCTGGCCCGCGAGGCGGCCGTGCGCGCCCTGCTGCCGGAAGCCGCGGCGGCGCTGGGGCCGGTCGGCGTGCTGGTGAACAATGCCGGCACCTTCGAGCGCGACGAGTGGCACGACGCCACGCGGGAAAGCTGGGACCGCCATATCGAACCCAACCTGCGCGCCCCGTTCGTGCTGATGCAGGATTTCGCCCGCGCCCTGCCGGAGGCGGCGGAGGGGGTGGTCATCAACATGCTCGACCAGCGGGTCTGGTCGCTGACGCCGCATTTCGTGTCCTACACCCTGGCCAAGGCGGGGCTGTGGACGCTGACGCAGACGATGGCGCTCGCGCTGGCGCCGCGCATCCGCGTCAACGCCATCGGCCCCGGCCCGGCGCTGCCGAGCCCCCGCCAGACCGCGGCACAGTTCGCGCGGCAATGCGCGCAGGTGCCGCTGCAGCGCGGCAGCGGGCCGGAGGAGGTGGCGCGGGCCGCACTCGCCATTCTGGCGCTGCCCTCGCTGACCGGGCAGATGCTGGCGCTGGACGGCGGCCAGCACCTGCAATGGAGCCCGGCGCTGGGCGGGCCGCCGGAGGAATAGGCTGCTGCGACCACGTCCCGGTGCCTGCGCGGGCACGCGCTGTCGGCCCGAGCGGGCGCGCGCAATCGGAACGAATCCGGAAGAAAAACCAGGGATGTTTCGCGTTGCAACAAAGCGGGACGCGGCACTCGGGCGATGGCGGCGCCGCATTTTGTCCACGTACCCCCTTGCGCGCCTGCGATTCCAGTAAGATGCCGGCCGCACTTCACCGCATGGCCGGATTGCAATATTTTTTTTCTGCAAAATCAAAAGTTTATATGATCTGCGTCGAAATTAGGCAACTTGATGAATGCCAGGGAATCCGCGCTTTTCGCTGCGTTGCCCCGCACCTTGCCCACAAACTTATCCACAGGATCGGTGGATCATTTGCGCCCGTCATCTCTGCCACAGAGTCGCATATCGCGGTCGCGGCGGGCAGTGCTTGAGCGGGGGCGCTGGCGTCGCCTAATGGCTTTCCGATGACCGATCTCACCCCTCCGGAACCGCTGCGCGGCGTTGTCGTCATCGAGCCGCTGCGCGGCGTGGCCGTCATCGAGGCGGCGCTGACCACCATGCCGCTCTCGCCGGGCGTCTACCGCATGCTCGATGCCAAGGGCGAGGCGCTGTACGTCGGCAAGGCGCGGGCGCTGAAGAAGCGGGTGACTGCGTACACCCAGGTCGCGCGCCTGCCGGAGCGGCTGCGCCGGATGGTGTCGGAAACGGCGGCGATGGAGATCGTCACCACCCACACCGAGGCCGAAGCGCTGCTGCTCGAGGCCAACCTGATCAAGCGGCTGAAGCCGCGCTTCAACATCGTGCTGCGGGACGACAAATCGTACCCCTGGCTGATGCTGGCCGAGGACCACGACTTCCCGCAGATCACCAAGCACCGCGGCGCGCGCACCCGCCGCGGCACCTATTGGGGGCCGTTCGCCTCGGCCTGGGCGGTGAACCAGACCGTCACCGCCCTGCAGCGGGTGTTCCTGCTGCGCTCCTGCGCCGACACGGTGTTCGCCAACCGGTCGCGGCCTTGCCTGCTGCACCAGATTCGCCGCTGCTCGGCGCCCTGCGTCGGGCGCATCGATAAGGCGGAGTACGGCGCCCTGGTCGCGCAGGCGCGAGCGTTCCTCTCCGGCCGCCAGGGGGCGGTGCAGAAGGAGCTGGCCACCGAAATGGAAACGGCGGCCGAGGCGCTGGAATTCGAGCGCGCCGCCGCCATCCGCGACCGTATCCGGGCGCTGACGCATGTGCAGGGCACCGATGTCATCAACCCGGCGAGCCTGGCCGATGCCGACGTGATCGCCGCCTGGCAGGCGGCCGGACAGACCTGCGTGCAGGTGTTTTTCATCCGCGGCGGGCGCAACAACGGCAACCGCGCCTTCTTCCCGGTGCACACCAGGGGGGAAGAGATGCCCGAGGTGCTGGCCGCCTTCATCGGCCAGTTCTACGACGACAAGCCACCGCCGCCCTTGCTGCTGCTCAGCCACGACCTGCCCGAGCAGGAGCTGATCGCCGAGGCGCTGCGCCTGAAGATGGAAACCTTCGGCGGGCGCGGCCGGGTGGAGATCACGGTGCCAAAACGCGGCGAGAAGCACGCCGTGGTGGCGCATGCCGAGCTGAATGCGCGCGAGGCGCTGGAGCGCCGGCTGGCCGAAAGCGCCGGTCAGGCGAAGCTGCTGGACGGGGTGACGGAGCTGTTTGCCCTGCCGGCCCGGCCGGAGCGGATCGAGGTCTATGACAACAGCCACATCATGGGCGCCAACCCGTACGGGGTGATGATCGTGGCCGGGCCGGATGGCTTCGTGAAAGCCGCCTACCGCAAGTTCGGCATCCGCGGTCCGGTGGCGCCGGGCGACGATTTCGCCATGCTGCGCGAGGTGTTCCAGCGCCGCTTTGGCCGCGCCCTGCGTGAGAACAAGGACCCGGACGCCCCGCCGCCGGACTGGCCCGACCTGGTGCTGATCGACGGCGGCGCCGGCCAGCTTTCCGCCGCGCGCGGGGTGCTGACCGAGCTGGGCGCGCATGATGTGCGGCTGGTCGGCATCGCCAAGGGGCCGGACCGCGATGCCGGGCGCGAATGGTTCCACACCGATGGCAAGCCGGCGTTCCAGCTGCCGCCGCGCGATCCGGTGCTCTACTTCCTGCAGCGGCTGCGCGACGAGGCCCACCGCTTCGCCATTTCGGCGCATCGCGCCGGCCGGTCGAAGGCGCTTGTCACCAGCGAGCTGGACGAGATTCCCGGCATCGGGCCAGGCCGCAAACGGGCGCTGCTGAACCATTTCGGCTCGGCGCGGGGTGTCGGACAGGCCGGGTTGCATGATCTGGAGGCGGCGCCGGGCATCTCCCGGCAGATCGCGCGGGCGGTGTATGCGCATTTCCATCCGGGGGCGCGGGTCGAGGGCGCCTCCTGACGCCGTGCTCAGCCGGGCGGGACGCCATCGAGCCAGACAGGGTTGCTCCAGGCGCGTTTTCCCTGTGCGTCCACCACGACCACGCGGACATGGCCGCCGCGCTTCATCGCATCCAGCGGCAGCAGGGCGCCGCACAGCCGGTCGCCGGACACGCAGACCGCCGCCGAGCCGCGGCCGAGCAGAATGATCGTGCTGGCCGGGCTGCATTCCACCGCCACCTCGTCGCGGCCGACTTCGATGGCGTGGATTTCGGGACCCTGGCTGGAATAATAGCGGCCGGCTTGCAGCGCCTCCAACAGCGCCTCGGGTGCCAACGTCCCGGCCTTCACCATCACCCAGCCGCCGAACCAGTCGGGCACGCGGAAATGCGCATCATCGGTGGCGCAGGCCAGCAGGCGGCGGCCACGCGCCAGCAGCGCATCCAGCAGGCCCCAGCCATCGCCACGGTCGGTCCGCACCGCGCCGGTGTGGTTGTAGACCTCGACCGCATGGGCCGCCGCGATGCTGTCGGCATCGGCGACGGTCAGGCCATACCAGGCCGGGTGGGCGATCGCCACGAAAGCACCCGCCGCCACGGCGCGCGCCGCCAGCGCCGGGCCGCGCTCCTCCGCGGCCGTGGGGGCGAAATCCGCCGGCAGGCCGACCGCGAGGATGTGCCACATCTCGCCCAGTCCGGTCGCCGGCGCGTGGATTTCGGCGCCAAGAAGGGTGGTGAACCGGCTGCTCCGGTACGGCCTTGTATCGGTGATGGGAAACCCGAATTTCGCCAAAAAATGGTCGGTCAGCGCGAGGAAATCATAGCCGGCGTCGCGGTACAGCGCGCACACCGCCGCCGGGTCCCGCATCCCGTCCGAGCGGGTAGAATGGGTGTGCAGATTGCCTTTGAAGAACCGGCCAGGGCCGGCGAACGGGTCGGTCATGCGAGTCTCCGCCGGGTTGGCGGAGGCACCTTGGCACGGTGCCGGCCGCGACTGAATTGAAGCTTCAGCGTCCTGCCAGGGCGCTCAGGATCGCCTGCCGCACCTCATCCGGCGCCGCCACCTCCACCGCCCGGCGCAGCCGCTGCATCTGCCGGCGGGTGGCGTAGAGCTGATCGACCAGCGACAGCACGACCGGCAACGCCTCGTCATCGACGCCCAGATCGTGCCGCAATTCCTGGATCAGCCGGACCCGGGCCACGTCGATCTCGCGGAAGCTGTACTGGCCGGGCGCGCCCTCGGCGTGCAGCCAGGCATTGCCGATCCACTGCTCCACCTCCGCCGGTTGCAGGCCGGCGACGGTGCGGCAAAGGATATCGATGGTGATCATGCGCCCCCCGTCATCGTTCGGCGCGGGTCGGCCGTATGTTCGGCCCCCCGCTCCTGCAGGAAACGTTCAAGCTCGGGGTCAACCTCCCCGATCACGACCTTGAGGGTGACATATTCATCGCCCGCCGGCTTGCCGGCATGCGCGGGCACGCCCTTGCCGCGCAGGCGGAGCTGCGCGCCGGTGTCGGAATGCGGCGGCACGGTGACGCTCACGTTGCCGGTCGGCGTGGGCACGGTGATCTTGCCGCCCAGCACCGCCTCGGCCACGGTGACCGGAACCTCCAGGCGGATGTCGCTGCCGTCGCGCCGGAACACCGGGTGCGGGATGATCCGGATTTCGATCAGCGCGTCGCCGGCGGGTCCGCCGTTCAGCCCCGGCTGGCCCTGGCCCTTCAGGCGCAGCACCTGGCCGTCCTCGATACCCGCGGGCACGCGGACGTCCAAGTGCTTGCCGTCCGGCAAGGCCAGCCGCCGGGTCGCCCCGGTGACCGCGTCGAGGAACTCGACCGCCAGGGTGTAAGTCTCGTCGCGCCCGCGCATCCGCATGTTCGGCCCGGCCCTGTTTCCCGCGCTGCCGCCGCTGCGGCGGAACATCTCGGCGATGATGTCGCCCATGTCCGCCTCGTCGAAGCCCGCGCCGAAGCCGGCATCGGGCCGGTAGCGGGCTCCCTGCTCCCCTTCGGCATGGTGCCGGTAGGAATGCCGCTCCGGCCGCTCCTGGCCGGAGGCGTCGATCTCGCCGCGATCGTAGCGCGCCCGCTTGTCCGCGTCCGACAGCAGTTCGTTGGCGGCGGAAATCTCTTTGAAGCGCTCCTCGGCCGGCTTGTTGCCGGGGTTCAGGTCGGGATGGTGCTTCTTGGCGAGCTTGCGGTAGGCGGCCCGGATGTCCTTGTCGCTCGCGCCGGGCTTCAGCCCGAGAACCTCGTAGGGATCGCGTGCGGCCATTGATCTGTCCTGGTGGAGGCGCCGTCGGCGGCTCGGAAGGTGGAAAGCGGCGCAGGTGTAAACGAAGTCAGGCCGGCGGTCTCGGCAGGCGGCCGGCGTTCACAAAACTGGGATGAGCGAGGCCACCGTTCAAGCGGTCCGCCACGTCTTGCCGCCGGCCGGAATGGCCCTACTTTGAATGGCATGACCCATCTTGCGCAGCTTCCCTCCCGCGGCGTCGTCGAGGTCGCGGGCGATGACCGGGTGACCTTCCTGCAGGGCCTGGTCTCGAACGACATGACCCAGGCCGCGCCCGGCCGGGCGGTCTGGACCGCGCTGCTGTCCCCGCAGGGCAAGTGGCTGTCCGATTTCTTTGTCCTGGCCGAGGGCGACCGGCTGTTGCTGGATTGCCCGCGCGCGCACGCGACAATGCTGGTGACCAAACTGTCGCGGTTTCTTCTCCGCTCCCGGGCACGCGTGCGCGACGCCTCCGACGCATTGGCGGTGCATGCCGCCTGGGGCGGCAAGCCGGACCTGCCGCAAGCCAGCATCGCCGCGCCCGATCCGCGCCTGCCCGAAGCCGGCTGGCGGATTCTCGCGCCGTCGCCGGTGTCCGGCGATGCCACCGAGGCGGACTGGGACGCGCACCGCATCGCCCTCGGCCTGCCCGATACCGGCGATATGGAGGCGGACAAGACGCTGCTGCTGGAGGTGGGCTTCGACGAGCTGAACGGCGTGTCGTGGAGCAAGGGCTGCTACATGGGCCAGGAACTCACCGCCCGCACCCGCTATCGCGGCCTGATCAAGCGCCGTCTGGTGCCCGTTTCTGTCACCGGCCCCCTGCCCGCCCCCGGCACGCCGGTGTGGCGCGACGGCCAGGAGGTCGGCCAGCTGCGCAGCGGGCACGGTGCGGCGGCGCTGGCGATGCTGCGCCTGGACGCGCTGGAAGCCGGCCCGCTGGCGTGTGGCGAGGCCCGGCTCACCCCGCATGTTCCGGCCTGGATGCGGCTGCCCCAGGCGGCGTCCTGACGGCCGCCCCCTACCGGCGCCGCAATTCGATCCGTCGCCCCACCCAGTCCGGCTTTGCCAGCGCCGCGTGCGCCGCCGCCGCTTGCTGCAGACGCGGCCACACGGGCGCCAGCCAGGGCACCACTTTGCGCAGCCGCAGATCGACATGGAGCAGCAGAAGCTCCTGCGCCGCCGCCAGCGCCCCATCTGTCAACCGGTGCATCTCGTGCGCCAGATGCAGGCGCTTCTCGTCCAGCCCGAGGATGTGCGACGTCACCCGCACCCGGTCGCCCAGCAGCAATTCGCTGGCGTAAACCGTGTGCGTCTCGGCGGCGAAGGTGCCGTGCCCGGTCGGCCGGTACTCCACGCCGAGACCCATCGCCTCGTAGATCGCATCGGTGCCCTGGTCGAACAGCACCACATGGTAGGCCAGATTCATGTGGTCGTTGCTGTCGATCCACTCCGGGCGCACCGCGCCCTCGAAATCAGCAAAGGGCGCCGGAAAGGTCATGCGCATTCCGAATGGGGTGCAGCGGCAAGAGTCCTGCCGGGGTTCAGGGCAGCTCTCCGGCCATTCCGGTCACGAAAACCCCGCACCGCGCGGGCACGCGCGGTGCGGGGGAAACGCGGGAAAAGCCACCCGCGCGATCAGGTCCAGTCGTCGCTGCTGCCGCTGCTGTCATCCGAGCTGGCGTCCGTCCATCCGCCGGTGTCGACGCTCTGGTCGCTGGTGTCCCAGCCGCCCGCGTCGGGGGCCGGTTGCTGCCAGCCACCCTGGTCGGGCGCGCCCTTGTCGGCCCCGCCCGCATCATACGGGTCGGAAACCGGGGTCGCACCGGAAGGCGCCGCCCAGGGGCTGGACGGGGCCACCGGGATGAACCCGGAGGCGGCGGAGTTCGCCGCGCTGGCCGCGTCGGTGTGGCTGCCGGAGAACAGGTTCATCAGGGCGTTGCCGGCCACCATGCCGCCGGCGACGCCAGCCGCCGTGGTCAGGGCGCTACCCAGGAAACCGGAGCCACGCTGCTGGAACATGCCCGGGCTGTAGCCCGGCGCGTATTGCGGCGGCGGCGGCGCGTATTGCGGCTGCCCATATTGCTGTGGCGGATATTGCGGCGGCGGTGGCGGCGCCTGACGCGATCCGCCGCCGAACAGGCCACCCAGGAAGCCGCGCGATTCCGGCTGCTGCTGGGGCGGCTGGCCCCAGGGCGAGGCGGCGGGCGTCGCGGCGGGCGACGACGCAGCCTGGGCCTGCTGGCGGGCCTGCTGCAGGTCCCACTCCAGCTGCTGGATGCGGTTCTGCGCCGCCGCCAGCGCGTGCTCCTGCACGAACGCCGTCTGGGTGATGCGGTAGCGCGCCTCCGGGATGCGGGCGAACAGGTCGGCGATCAGAGCGTCCGCCTCCCGGTCGATCGGCGGCTGCGGCGGCGAACCGGCCGGCGGGGCGCCACCGACCCGCTGGATGAAACGGGTGATGAGGTCGCGTTCCTCGTTGGTCATTTCGGTCTCTCCGAGGCTCCTGTATCCGAACCCTGGTGCATCGTTGCGCCGGCGCGGGCCGCCGGCAACCGGGCATGTGGTCTGCCGCCATGGGGGCTTCAAGTTACACTCGCGACATACGGCCCGCATGTGACCATCCGTTTGCAACGCTGCTGCGGGGGCACGGCTTGTGACACTCCGGCCCCCCCCTTATGGTGCGCCGCCACACGACCGCCTGGCCGGGACGCAATGGACACGAATATACCTCTCCCCCCCGGCTCGGCCGCCCCGCCGAGCTTTCAGGATCTCATTCTGCGCCTGCACGCCTATTGGTCGGCGCAGGGCTGCCTGATCCTGCAACCCTACGATGTGGAGATGGGTGCGGGCACCTTCCATCCGGCGACGACCCTGCGCGCGCTGGGCAGCCGCCCCTGGGCCGCCGCCTATGTGCAGCCCAGCCGCCGCCCGAGCGATGGCCGCTACGGCGAGAACCCCAACCGCCTGCAGCACTACTACCAGTATCAGGTGATCGTGAAGCCGAGCCCGGCCGACGCCCAGGCGCTGCTGCTGGACAGCTACCGGGCGCTCGGCCTCGATCCGCTGCTGCACGATTTCCGCTTCGTCGAGGATGACTGGGAGAGCCCCACCCTGGGCGCCTGGGGCCTCGGCTGGGAAGTGTGGTGCGACGGCATGGAGGTGGGCCAGTTCACCTATTTCCAGCAGGTCGGCGGCATCGCCACCGACCTGCCCAGCTTCGAGATGACCTATGGCCTCGAGCGGCTGGCCATGTACGTCCAGGACGTCGAGAACGTGTATGACCTCGACTTCAACGGCCACGGCGTGACCTACGGGGACGTGTTCCTGCGGGCCGAGCGCGAATACAGCGCCCATAATTTCGAGCGCGCCGACACCGCGATGCTGGCCCGCCATTTCGAGGATGCCGAGCGCGAATGCGGCGCCCTGCTGGCGCATCGCCTTGCCCTGCCGGCCTATGACCAGTGCATCAAGGCGAGCCATCTGTTCAACCTGCTGGACGCCCGCGGCGTCATCAGCGTGACCGAACGCGCCGCCTATATCGGCCGCGTGCGCGCGCTGGCGAAGGGATGCTGCGAAACCTGGCTCGCCGGCGAGCAGGACTGACCCATGCCTGAGCTTTTTCTCGAACTGTTCAGCGAAGAAATTCCGGCGCGCATGCAGGCGCGGGCGGCCGAGGATTTGTCCCGGCTGGCCGGCGAGGCGCTGGCGCCGCTGGCCCCCTCCGACATCCGCACCTTCTCCGGCCCGCGCCGCATCGCCCTGGCGGCGACCGTTGCCCGCGGCGTGGCCGAAACCCGCAGCAGCGAGCGCGGCCCGCGCCGCAACGCCCCCGAACAGGCGCTCGCCGGCTTCCTGCGCAAGCACGCCGCCACGCCCGAACAGTTGCGCGAGGAAGGCGAATTTTTTGTCCTCGACCGGGTAGTGCCCGGCATCGCCGCTTCCGACCTGATCGCGCGGGAGGCGCCCGGTCTGCTGCGCCGCTTCCCCTGGCCGAAATCGATGCGCTGGGGCGGCACCAGCGCGTTCGCCTGGGTGCGCCCGCTGCGCCGCATCCTGTGCATTCTGGACGGCGAAACGGTGCCGTTCGACCTGCGCGACGGCGGCGATGACGGGCACGGTCTGGCCAGCGGCAACCTGACCGAGGGCCACCGTTTCCTCGCCCCCGGCGCCTTCTCCGCCGGCTCCTGCGCCGAATGGCGCGAGGCGCTGCGCGACAAATTCGTCATCGTGGACGCCGCCGAGCGCCGCCGGTTGATCTGGGACGGCGTGACCCGGCTGGCCGCCGGGCGCGGCCTGACCGTGGTGGAGGATGCGGGCCTGCTGGACGAGGTGGCCGGGCTGGTGGAATGGCCGGTGCCGCTGCTGGGCGCCATCGATGCCGCCTACATGGACCTGCCGGCCGAGGTGCTGCAGGTGTCGATGCGAGTCAACCAGCGCTATTTTGCGCTGCGCGACTCGGACGGCAACGCGGCGCCGTTCTTCGCGTTCGTGGCCAATGTGATCGCCACGGATGGCGGGCGAACGATCGTCGCCGGTAACGAGCGGGTGCTGCGCGCGCGGTTTGCCGATGCGCGGCATTTCTGGGACCTTGATCGCACGGTCCGGCTCGAAGACCGGGTTGCGGCGCTGGACAAGGTGACCTTCCACGCGAAGCTTGGGAGTCAGGGTGAGCGGGTGCAGCGGATCGTCCGCCTGGCGGGCGCGCTGGCTCCCGTTGTCGGCGCCGATACGGAAAAGGCAAAGCGAGCGGCGCTTCTGAGCAAGACCGACTTGGCCTCCGGCATGGTTGCCGAGTTCCCCGAACTGCAGGGCATTATGGGTCGGTATTATGCATTGAACGACGGCGAGGACCCGGACGTGGCCTATGCCATCCGCGACCATTATGCCCCTAGGGGCACCGGCGACGGGGTTCCTGCGCGCCCGGTCAGCATCGCCGTCGCGCTCGCCGACAAGTTGGATCTACTTGCTGGTTTCTTCTGCATCGACGAAAAGCCCACCGGCTCGGGCGACCCGTACGCGTTACGCCGGGCAGCGCTCGGTATTATCCGGATCGTGCGTGATAATCGGTTGCGATTGCCGCTATTGAATAGGCTCAACGAAGCTGTAGAGGCATCGCTGGAAGCGTATCGGAAGACCCTCTTGGAGCCATTTAAGGATTCTTGGCTTGCCGATGTCGTCACCGAACTTACCACCAACTTGTCGCACCCTCCAAGGCGTCCCTGGGAACAGGAAGCTGACTCTTTTTGGCTTCAACACGTAGTACGGAACCGAATCCAGAGTTCTCGCGATATTGCCTCCGACCTCCTGGCCTTCCTCGCCGAACGCCTGCGCATCCAACTCCGCGCCGAGGGCGCCCGCCACGACGTGCTGGCCGCCGTTCTCGGCACCGGGCTGGACGATGATTTTGTCCGCGTGCTCGCCCGCACGGACGCCGTGGCGGCGCTGCTCGGCACCGACACCGGCAACAGCCTGCTCACCGCCTACCGCCGCGCCGCCAACATTCTCCGCATCGAGGAGAAGAAGGACGGCCCGCATGACGGCCCCATCGACCCCGCACTGCTGTCCCTGCGCGATGAACGAAACCTCGCCCGCGTGCTCGACCAGGTCGAACCCGACATCGCCGCGGCGATTCGCGACGAAAAATACACCGAAGCCATGTCCGGCCTTGCCGCCCTGCGCGCCCCGCTGGATGGTTTCTTTGAATATGTGACGGTAAACGATCCATTGCCGGAATTACGCCGCAATCGTCTGCGCCTGCTCGCCCGCGTCCGCGCCGCCATGAATCTGGCGGCCGATTTCTCACGTATCGACGGATAGAATAGGAGCCTGAACCGCCATGACCCAGTGGGTCTACAGCTTCGGCGCCGGCCGCAACGAAGGCCGCGCGGACATGCGCAACCTGCTCGGCGGCAAGGGTGCGAACCTCGCCGAAATGGCCAGCATCGGCCTGCCGGTGCCGCCCGGCTTCACCATCACCACCGAAGTCTGTACGGCCTTCTACGACAACGACCGCCAGTACCCGGCCGAGCTCGCCGCCCAGGTCAGCGCCGGCCTGAAGCATATCGAGCAGGCCGTCGGCCTGAACTTCGGCGACCGCCACAAGCCGCTGCTGGTCTCGGTCCGCTCCGGCGCGCGGGTGTCGATGCCCGGCATGATGGACACCGTGCTCAACCTCGGCCTCAACGACGCCACCGTCGAGGGGCTCGCCGCGGCATCGGGCGATGCCCGCTTCGCCTGGGACTCCTACCGCCGCTTCATCCAGATGTACGGCAGCGTGGTGCTCGGCGTCGATCACCACCGCTTCGAGGAAATCATCGAGGCGGTGAAGCATGACCGCGACGTGGTGGAAGATACCGGCCTGCTTGCTCAGGACTGGCACCGCGTGGTGGACGGCTACAAGGAAATGGTCGCCGCCGAGACCGGCAAGCCGTTCCCGCTCGACCCCGAGGAACAGCTCTGGGGCGCCATCGGCGCGGTGTTCGGCAGCTGGATGAACCCGCGTGCCAACACCTATCGCCGGCTGCACGACATTCCGGCCAACTGGGGCACCGCGGTCAATGTGCAGGCCATGGTGTTCGGCAACATGGGCAATGACTGCGCCACCGGCGTCTGTTTCACCCGCGACCCCTCGACCGGCGAGAACATGTTCTACGGCGAGTACCTGGTGAACGCCCAGGGCGAGGACGTGGTGGCCGGCATCCGCACGCCGCAGCCGATGGCCAGCGCCCGCGCCAAGCCGGACGAACTGCCGATGGAAACCGCCATGCCGGCGGCCTATCAGGAACTGATGCAGGTCCGCCAGACGCTGGAGCGTCATTACAAGGACATGCAGGACATCGAATTCACCGTGCAGCGCGGCAAGCTGTACATGCTGCAGACCCGCAACGGCAAACGCACCGCCGCGGCCTCGCTGCGCATCGCCGTCGATATGGCGCAGGAAGGGCTGATCGACCGCCGCGAGGCGGTGCTGCGGGTCAATCCGGCCTCGCTCGACCAGTTGCTGCACCCCACGCTGGACCCCAAGGCGGCGCGCACGCTGATCTCGCGCGGCCTGCCGGCCAGCCCGGGAGCTGCCGCCGGCGCGGTGGTGTTCAGCGCCGACGAAGCCGAAAGCCGCGCCGGCAAGGGCGAGGCCGTCATTCTGGTGCGCATCGAAACCAGCCCGGAAGACATCCACGGCATGCATGCCGCCAAGGGCATCCTCACCACCCGCGGCGGCATGACCAGCCACGCTGCGGTGGTCGCCCGCGGCATGGGCCGGCCCTGCGTGGCCGGCGCCGGCGGCATCTCGGTCGATTACGGCACCCAGACCCTCTCGACCGGCGGGCGCGTGGTGCGGGCCGGCGAGACCATCACGCTCGACGGCGCCACCGGCGAGGTGTTCGTCGGCCTGGTGCCGATGATCGAACCGACCTTGTCGGGCGACTTCGCCACCCTGATGGAATGGGCCGACGGATTCCGCCGCCTGAAGGTGCGCACCAACGCCGAAACCCCGCTCGATGCCGAAACGGCGCGCAAGTTCGGCGCCGAGGGCATCGGCCTGTGCCGCACCGAGCACATGTTCTTCGACCCCACCCGCATCAGCGCGGTGCGCCAGATGATCATGGCGCCGGACGAGCAGGGCCGCCGCATTGCCCTGGCGAAGCTGCTGCCGTTCCAGCGGCAGGACTTCATCGACCTGTTCCGCATCATGGCGCCGCTGCCGGTCACCATCCGCCTGCTCGACCCGCCGCTGCACGAGTTCCTGCCGCATGCCGACGCCGAACTGGCCGAGGTGGCCCACGCGCTGGGCACCGATGTCGAGGCGATGCGCCGCCGCGCCGGCGAACTGGCCGAGGCCAACCCGATGCTGGGCCATCGCGGCTGCCGGCTCGGCGTGACCTATCCCGAGATCTATGAAATGCAGGCCCGTGCTATCTTCGAGGGGGCGATCGCGGTGGCCCGCGAGAGCGGCACCGCGCCGATCCCCGAAATCATGATCCCGCTGGTCGGCACGCGCAGGGAGCTGGAGATCACCCGCGCCCAGGTGGACCGGGTGGCGAAGGCGGTGTTCGCCGAGACAGGCACCACCATCGAATACACCGTCGGCACCATGATCGAGCTGCCGCGCGCCGCCCTGATCGCCGACCGCATCGCCGAAATCGCCGATTTCTTCAGCTTCGGCACCAACGACCTGACCCAGACCACCTTCGGCCTGTCGCGCGACGACGCCGGCAAGTTCCTGCCCGCCTATGTGGAGCAGGGCATCCTGCCCAAAGACCCGTTCGTGTCGATCGACATCGAGGGCGTCGGCGCGCTGGTACGCATCGCCGCCGAGCGCGGCCGCGCCACCAGGCCGGGCCTCAAACTCGGCATCTGCGGCGAGCACGGCGGCGACCCCGCCTCGATCGCCTTCTGCGAGGAGGTCGGCCTCGACTACGTCTCCTGCAGTCCCTACCGCGTGCCGGTGGCCCGTCTGGCCGCCGCGCAGGCGGCGCTGCACGGCGGTGGCGACCGGACCGCCTGAACAGAGCGAACGGCTGAGCGGGGAGAAGGGCGATGCTGCTGGTGGCGGCGACAAGGTTGCTGAATGAGGATGACATCCTTGAGGCGTTCGTGCGCCACCACGCCCGCCTGGTCGATCATTTCATCTTCCTCGACAACGGCAGCGCCGACCGCTCGCTCGCCATCCTGCAGGCGCTGCAGGCCGAGGGCGTGAAGCTCACCGTGCTGCAGACCCGGGCGGCGCACAGCGCCGAGGCTCCCGTGCTGACCGGGCTGTTCCGTCTGGCGGCGGGCATGGGGGCGGACTGGGTGCTGATGCTGGACTGCGACGAGTTCGTCGACGAGCGCGGCGAAGCGGGCCGCCTGCGGGCACAGCTGGCCGGGCTGCCGCCCGAGCAGGGCGTGCTCGCCCTCAACACCACCACCTACCACCCGACGCCGGATGACGACGCCACCGACCTGCTGGTGCCGCGGCGTATCCGCTGGCGGGACCCGAAGCCGGAGGACAATCCCAAGGTCATCGTGCGCGGGCCGCTCGCCGCGCAGAAGATCGGCATCGGACCGGGCAGCCACGCTGCCACCCGCGACGGCCAGAACCTGCCCGGGCCGGTTGCCGCCAACCTGGGACTGGCCCATTTCCCACGCCGCTCGCCCTGGCAGCTGGTGGCCAAGCACCTGACCGGCCGCCTCAAGGTGATCGCCGCCGGCCAGGGCCTGGCCGCGGGCAACATCAATTTTCACTATACCGCTGAGTTCGAGACGATCCGCAGCGATCCCGCCGCGCTGCTGCGCAACCCCGAGTTCCTGTCACGGGGATGGGCGCCGGCGGGCCTCATCGATGATCCGATCGACTACCAGGGCGGTGAGTTGCGGCACACCGTGCCGGGCGACCCGGCGATGAAGGCGATCGCCGGACTGGCTGCGTACGGCGACGCACTGGCGAAACAGCATGCACTGCTGCTCGACACCAACGAGGGCGCGCGGCTGCAGATGCACAACCTGTCGCTGACCTGGACCCAGGTGGCGTGAGCCGGAGTCCGTTCCCCCCATTGCCTGCCCGTCAGGAGTCGATGCCCGATGCCTCTTCGTCTTGCCCTGTTCGCCGCCTTCCTGCTGCTGGCCGGCCCTCTGCTTGCGGGCAGCGCCCAGGCGCAGATCAATCCGTTCAAGGGCCGTAACGGCGCCCCGCGGCTTGCCGATTCGGATGTGGCGCTGCTCGACCAATCCGCCCAGAAGCTGCTCGTTGACCCGGCACCGTCCCCCGGCGCCACCGAGATCTGGCAGAACGATGCCACCGGCGCCGGCGGCACGGTCGCCTATCTCGGCCCGAGCAACCGCACGGTCCAGGGCACGAAATACGCCTGCCGCCGCCTGAAATACGTGGTCACGCTGAAAGACCGCCCGACCCCGCGCTCCCTCCGCGCCGCCTGGTGCCACCTGCCCGACGGGACCTGGAAACTGAACTGACCGGAACGGCCGGAGCGGGCATGGCCAGGGGCTTAGACCCGGCGTTCCTTTCACCCGCGTTACGCCCGCGTTTGCCCCCGCCCGGGATTGCCGCTATCCAGCGGCGCCCATTCCCCCACCGATCCCCGGGAGCTGCCGAGCCGCCATGTTGAATTTCAGCCGCCTCAAGACCGCGCTGGTGATTGGCACCTGCGTGCTCGGCGCGCTGCTCTGCCTGCCGAACCTGTTGCCCGCCCCGGCCAGCTGGCTGCCCTGGCGCACCATTCATCTCGGCCTCGATCTGCGCGGCGGCAGCTACCTGCTGCTGGAAGTGGATATGAACGCGGTGATCCGCGAACGGCTCGACAGTCTGGCCGATGCCGCCCGCACCGGCCTGCGCCGCGCCGGTGTCGCCCGCTTCCTGGTGACGCCGCTGCCCGCCCAGAACCGCATCGCCGCGCGCATCGACGAGCCGGACAAGCTGGACGCCGCCGCCGCCGCGCTGCGCGAGCTGATCGCCGCCAACAGCCCGGGCGGTGGCGCCCGCGCCGACCTGGAACTGGACACTGCGGCCGACGGCAGCTTCACCATTACCCTGTTGCCGGCGGCGCTGAAGGAGCGCGCCAACGCCGCCGTACAGCAATCCATCGAAATCGTGCGGCGGCGCATCGACGAGACCGGCGTGGTCGATCCGCAGATCGCCCGCCAGGGCGAAAACCGCATCGTGGTGCAACTGCCCGGCATCGAGGACCCCAACCGGATCAAGCAACTGCTCGGCAAAACCGCGCGCATGACCTTCCGCATGGTCGCCGAGGACGTGAACCCGAACGTCTCCGTGCCGCCGCCGGGGGTGGATTTCCTTCCCGACGAAAGCTACGCGGGCGCCAAGATCGCGGTGCGCCGGCGGGTGGACGTGGACGGCGCCAACCTGACCGATGCGCGCGCCGGGCAGAACTCGCAGACCGGCGACTGGGTGGTGAACTTCACCTTCGACTCGATCGGCAGCCGCCGCTTCGCCGATATCTCGCGGGCCAATGTCGGCCATCGCTTCGCTATCGTGCTGGACGACAAGGTGATCAGCGCCCCGGTGATCCGCGAGGCCATCACCGGCGGGCGCGGCCAGATCAGCGGCCATTTCGACGCCAAATCGGCGACCGACCTCTCCGTGCTGCTGCGCGCCGGCGCCCTGCCGGCGCCGCTGACCGTGGTGGAAGAACGCAGCGTCGGGCCGGAGCTTGGCGCCGACGCCATCCGCGCCGGCGCCTGGTCGCTGGCTGTCGGCCTGGTGCTGGTGGTCGTCTTCATGGCCGTGTTCTATGGGCTGTTCGGCTGGTTCGCGAACATCGCCCTGCTGGCCAATCTGGTGCTGCTGATCGCCGTGCTCAGCCTGTTCGAGGCGACGCTGACCCTGCCCGGCATGGCCGGCATCCTGCTGACCCTCGGCATGGCGGTGGACGCCAACATCCTGATCAACGAACGAATCCGCGAGGAAGTGCGCAACGGCCGCGCGCCGCTGAACGCCATGGAAACCGGGTTCCGCCGCGCCTTTGCCACCATCGTCGACAGCAACGCCACCGCCTTCCTGGCGCACATCATGCTGTTCTTCTTCGGCGCCGGCCCGGTGCGCGGCTTCGCGGTGACCATCACGGTCGGCATCGCCACCTCGATGTTCACCGCCACCATGCTGGTGCGGCTGTTCATGGTGCGCTGGTATGCGGCCAACCGGCAGCAGCCGCTGCCGGTGTAAGGAGCCATTCCCATGTCCCTCCGCACCCTGCTCCGCCCGCTGCTGCGCCCGATGCTGCGGATCGTGCCGGACAACACGCGCATCCACTTCATGCGCGGCCGCTACCTCGGCCTGATGACCTCGGCGATCCTGTCCACCGCCTCGGTGATACTGTTCTTCTATCCCGGGCTGAACCTCGGCATCGACTTCGCCGGCGGCATCGTCATGGAGGCCCGCACCCCGGGACCGGCCGACTTCACCAAGTTGCGGCTCGCGATGGCGGCCGAGGGCGTGCGCCAATCCGGGGTGCAGCGCTTCGGCGACGAAAGCTCGGTGGCGGTGCGGCTGGAAGCCCAGCCGACCGAGGCCGGCACCCAGCAGATGGTGGCCAAGGTGCGTGCGGCGCTCGAACAGGCCCAGCCCGGCACCCGCGTGGTGCGCACCGACGCGGTCGGCGCCTCGGTCTCGGCCGAGCTGTTCCAGAAGGGCATGCTGGCGCTCGGCATCAGCATGCTGATGATCCTGTTCTACATCTGGTTCCGCTTCGAATGGCAGTTCGCGGTCGGCGCCGTGGTGACGCTCATCCTGGACGTGACCAAGGCAATCGGCTTCCTGGCGCTGACCCGGTTTGAATTCGACCTGGTGATGATCGGCGCGATCCTCACCATCCTCGGCTATTCCACCAACGACAAGGTGGTGGTGTACGACCGGATGCGGGAAAATCTCCGCAAATACAAAACGATGCCGCTGCGCGACCTGATCGACCTGTCGATCAACGAGACGCTGAACCGAACCCTGGGCACCTCGATGACGGTGTTCCTCGCCGCCCTGCCGCTGGCGCTGTTCGGCGGGTCGGCGCTGTCGGGCTTCGCCTGGGTGATGCTGTTCGGCATCGTCGTCGGCACCTCGTCGTCGATCTTCATCGCCGCCCCCATCCTGCTGTTCCTGGGCGAGAACCGGCTGCGGCGTGACACCGCGGCGCCGGGCAAGCCGGCGGCCAAAGCGCCGGCGTAATCCGCCACCGCGCATCTGACACGGCAGGCACCGGGCGGCATGACCGGATCGAACCAGACGGGCGCAGCTCCGGCCGTGCTGCTGCTCAGCCGCAGCGCGCGCTGGATCGAATCCGTCCGCACCCAGGCAGCGGCGCTGCAGGTGGCGCGGCTGCTGACGGTCAGCGATGCCCGGGATGCGGTGGCGCTGCTATGCTGCGGCGAACGGTTCTCGCATCTGCTGATCCATCCCCCCGCGGCCGGCCTGTTGCTGCCCGACCTGATCGGGCTGACCAGCGGCGAGGCCGAATCAGGAATCGCCGCCGTGCTGCTGGGCGCGGACGGCGCGGCGGCGCAGCGTCTGCCCGGTGGCGGGCGGGCCATGGTGGTGCCGCAGCCCGACGGCGCCTGGCTCGGCCGGGCGCTGACGCGCCAACCGGTGCCGCCACCCGACTCGGTACAGCTGCCGCTGGACGATCTGCTTGCCGCGCTGGCGGCCGGGCGGTTGCAGACCCGCTATCAGCCGGTGGTGCGGCTGGCCGACGGCGTGCCGATCGGTCTGGAGGTGCTGGCACGGCTGGAGCATCCGACCCTCGGCACGCTGCCGCCGGACTGCTTCGTGCCGCAGATCGAGGCCGCCGGCTTCGCCGCCCACCTGGCCGCGGTGGTCGCGCGCCGGGCCTTCGCGGAATGGGGCGGCGACGCATTGCTGCGGCTGGAACTGCGGCTGGCGGTGAACCTGCCGCTCGACGTGCTGCTGCTGCCCGGCGCCACCGAACGCCTGGAAGCCTGGCGCGAGGAGGCGGGAATCGATCCGGGGCGGATCGTTGTGGAGCTGACCGAAACCCATCCGATCGGCCGGCCGGAGCTGCTGCTTCCGCCGATGGAACGGCTGCGCGCAGCCGGGTACCGGCTCGCGATCGACGATGTCGGGCCGGACATGCGCGATTACCAGAACCTGATCGACCTGCCGTTCAGCGCCATGAAGCTCGACAAGGCGGTGGTGTGCGACAGCGCGCAATCGCCGGCGGCGCAGCTATTTCTGCAACGCGCCATCGCCGCGGCGCGGGCGGCGGGAATGATGGTGATCGCCGAGGGGGTCGAGCACCACGCCACCTGGGCGCGCATGGCAGCCCTCGGCGTCGATGCCGCGCAGGGCTTCCTGATCGCCCGCCCGCTGACGGCGGCCGCCACCGGCATCTGGCACGCCTCCTGGCCACGCCGGTCGGTGGCATGACCCCGCCCGGCAGCAACGCCTGCGCCGGGTTCGACGCGGCGGAGCAGGCCCTGCTGGGCGAACTGGCGGACCGCTATCTGGTGGCGCGCGGCGGCTTTACCGCCTTCCTGGAATGGGCCGGTCAATACGCCGAGCGGGGCCTCGCCTTCCTGCCGCCGGAGTGGCGGGAAGCGCTGCACGCACGGGCGCGCGCGGCGCTGGCTTGGGCCTGGCAGCGCGCGACGACCGGCATGGACCGGCCGCCAACCGGACGGGCGGCACCAGCGCGGCTCTACCGCCTGCTCGCCGCCGGCTCGGGCGCGGTGACCGGAGCGGCCGGGCTGCCCGGCGTGCTGGCCGACCTGCCAACCTCGACCCTGCTGGTGCTGCGCTCGCTGGCGGCGATCGCCCGGGCACGCGGGTTGAACATCCGCGCCGCCGACGTGCAGACGGCCTGCCTGGAAGCCTTCACCTTCGGCGGCCCGACCGACGAGGACGACGATGCCGACCTCGCCTTCTGGTCAGCGCGGGCGGCCGTGCCGGTACTGGCGGATATGCTGCCCCAGGTGGCGGCGCGGCTCTCCGCACGGCTCGCGCTGATGCTGCCGGCCCGCGCGGTGCCGCTGGTGGCAGTGGCGGCGAGCGCCGGCGTGAACTGGCAGTTCGCCGGGTTTTTCCAGGAGGTCGGCGACATCCTGCTCGCCTTGCTGCCGCTGGAACGGCTGCACGGGCGGACGCGGGTGCGGGCCTGCTTTGAGGCTATGGTGCGGGAGCGGCGGGGGCTGTTTCCTGGCCGGTAGCATGCCGGGGCGCTGCCCCGGACCCCGCCAGGGGCTTTGCCCCTGGACCCCACCAAGGGCGAAGCCCTTGGAACCCTTTGGGCGTTGGTGGTGGGGAGCGGCGGATGACGGGTCACGATGGTTGCATGGGGTGGGAAGCAGTTGCTCGGATTGTAGGGTGAATATGCGTTGCGCAATCCGCCATCGCCAGCCCCCCCACAACACCTCTCTCCGAAGGGCGTTCCTTATTGCATCGCCCCGTGGCAGCCGGACTTCATCCCGCCGGTAGGAACACGGGCACAGCCGAACCACTCATCGAGGCGAACGGCGTTGAAGCTTGCATTGGCAGATGGCGCTTCGCTTATCCGCCCTTGTACGCTTGCCAGGTCGCAGAGTCCGATCTTTGATAATAAATCGCGTCCGACTCGGCGTTGACGACACTGAGTGGACCAGCCTGGCGTTAGGCGGGATCGTTGGGAAGCGTCTGAAGTACAAAGCTCCTATCTCTCGCGGGAGATGACCGCCAACGCCATATTGGCGCATCTTTAGCGCGCGCCAAAAAACCAATTGACATCTGGAATCAATAGTTTGTACTATTAAGTGGTGCGGGAAACCGGCTTCGAACCGGCATGGGGAGGTCCTTTCCCGGGGTCCCCACCGGCTTCCAAAGCCGGCGCGTCTACCAATTTCGCCATTCCCGCATAAATAGGGGTTTTGGGCGTTGCCCACCGAGGGAAGCGGGGATTGCAGCCCCGCCCCCTCGGCCCAACCCTAAGGCTAAGCCGGACGCGCAGGTTGGACCTGTCGTGGCGCGTACGGCAAGCTGTTAGGGGGCGGCATTGGCTTCCTCCATATCTGGCGGTTTTTCGGCGGCGGGCGTTACTGCGCCCGTCGTGCCGCCGATTTCAGCGAGAGGCCCGTGGGTCTGTTCCGTGCACTTCAAGCTCCAGAACTTTCCGCGCCTCTCATATTCTCTTCCTTCCATCCGGCGGAGTTCGCCGCCAACCGAACGTGGGGATAGGCTGGGATCGAGGGAGACAGCAGCAGCCTCAATTTCCTCTAGCCTCAGCCCGGATTTGTTTTTCAGAACCGCATGAACTGCAAGGCGCGCAGAACCGCGGCGAGCGCGGTCGCGGGCGTTGGCGGCGATAACGAATGATGCGCTGAGCGGGATTGACGGCTTGCCAACGGTTGGAGATTGCGCCGCCCGTAATATTGCCTCGCGAGCATAATCGCTCCCGGCCACGAAGCCGGCATTGAACGCATCTTCCAGCAGCGCCAACATCCGCTGCTGGAGTTCCTTCGGGACCGCGCTACCATCCATCCCAGCTACCTCGAATCCGGTATTATGTGTTATAGTAGCTTAGGATGCGGAATGATGCAAGTAAATTCGATAAGCGCAAAACGCCAATCCGCACTTTGAATATGCAAGAAGACGCCGAAAAAACACTTGACTAGCACGAAAAATTCGTACGCGCCGACATTGCCCTCGGCGCCGCCGGCGACGACGACGGGGAGTTCAAAGAGAAACTGCGCGTGATCGCGCGACAGAATCCGAAGGACGAGCCGCCACCGAACGTGGACAAGGAGGGAAAGTGAACCTGGAATACATTGATTATCGGGGCTGGCGGATTCACCTACAAAGGTCTTCGGGGGGATGGGCGGCTGTCATATACCGACCCGGCAGCCGGATGGCGGAGTCGTTGTATCCGCGGTCAACCGATCCGGCTGGACGCGACACCGTGCTGGATCAGGCGAAGGCGTACATTGAAGCGAATGGATAGCAAGCAAGTAGCAAGTGGGGTGGGTTTCAGCCCACCGTCGCATGTTACAACCGCTCGTCAGCGTCAGCCAGTTCCCCTCCCTCGATCGCCCAATCGATCGGATACAGACCGAGCGTGACACACAGGGTGAAGCCCGAAGGCGGCCAGTCGGCGGGATGTGCGGCAAGCCGCCGCGCGGCGCGGTGGACTCACCACAAGGTTGAGTCAGCATGCCCTGCTTGGTTTTTTAGCGGGGCGTGTTATCATCACTCCATGACAAGACTTCTCGAACAGGCACTTGAAGCGGCGCGTGGCCTCCCGCCGGACGCGCAGGACGATATCGCCCGCGTTGTTCTCCGGCTTGCCGGGACGGATGACGAGACGGTGCCGGTTGAGCTTTCCGGCGATGAACGCGCCTCGATTGCAGCCTCAAAAGCCGCTGCCGCCCGTGGCGAGTTTGCGACTGACGCACAGGTGCGGGCCGTGTGGAGCAAATACGGCTTGTGAGGCTTCGCTATACCCTTCCGGCTCTTGCCGAACTCGACGCGATCCTTGAATACATCGAGGCCCGTTCCCCACAGGGGGCGCGGCGCGTTCAGACGGGTATCAAGGTTCTTGTCGATCTTCTTTTGCTTCATCCTCACATCGGCGTTCGCACGGACGATCCAACGATCCGCCGGCTTACCGTGTCGCCTTACCTCTATCTCGTTTTCTATGAGCCTACCGAAGCCGAGATCATCATTCACGCCGTTCGGCATTCTGCCCGCGACCCCTTCGGGATGCCTGGAGCTTCCCAATAGAGCGAATGTAACGCCGCTGCATAAGGCGCGATAAGGGGATTCGTTATCGCGCCTGGTTTTCGCCTGCTCCGGGTCGACGGTTGCCGAAGCCCTTGCCCGACAATAGCGTCTGCTTCGCCGCGTCGAGACGGCCGGCGGCACCCAATAAGCCCGAGAGGCGGCCCACCTCACGCGTTGGCGGCGTACACCGCCCGGTACAGCGCCACAATCTCGGCCTTGTCCGGCACGCGCGGGTTGTTGGCGGGGCTGCCGGACGCGAGCGCCTGCTCGGCCATCAGGTCGATCTTCCCTTCCCATACGTCCGGAGCAATGCCGAACGCGCGCGGGGTCGGCACGGACAATTCGGCGTTCAGGGCGGCCAGCCCGTCGGCCAGCGCCTCGGCCGCCAGCGAATCGTCGGCGCTGTTGGAAAACCCGATCCGCCGCGCGGCCTCGGCGTAGCGCGCCTGCCCCGCGGCCAGTCCGAAACGGGTGACCGCCGGCAGCAGCATGGCGTTGGACAGGCCGTGCGGCACGTGGAAATGCGCCCCGATCGGCCGCGACATGCCGTGCACCAACGCGACCGACGCGTTGGAAAAAGCGATGCCGGCGATGGTAGCGCCGAGCATCATGGCCTCGCGCGCGGCGGCATTGGCGGGGTCGTGGAAGGCCGCGCGCAGGCTGGGGCCGATCAGCTCCATCGCCCGCAGCGCCTGGCCGTCGCTGTACGGGTTGGCGCGGCGCGACACGTAGGCTTCCAGCGCGTGGCTGAGCGCGTCGATGCCGGTATCGGCGGTGGTGCGCGGCGGCACGGAAAACGTGAGTTCGTAATCGACGATGGCGGCCAGCGGCAGGGCGCCAAGCCCGGCGATGAGCATCTTCTCGTCGCGTTCGGCATCGGTGATGACGGTGAAGCGGGTGGCCTCGCTGCCGGTGCCGGCGGTGGTGGGAATGGCGATCACCGGCATCGCGGCATGGTCGGCAGCGAACGGCACTTTGAAATCCCGCATCTTCGCCCCCTCGCCGCCGGTGGCGAGGATGGCCATGGCCTTCGCCGTGTCGATCGGCGAACCGCCGCCGAAGCCGATCAGGCAGTCGTAATGGCCACGGCGGAGAAAGGCGACGCCGGCTTCCACCACCGTATCTGTGGGCTCGGGGATGGTGTCGCTGAACACGCTCGGTTGCAGACCGGCGGCGAGCAGCGGATCGAGGCAACGCCGCACCAGGCCGGAAGAAACCATGAACGGATCAGTAACCACCAGCGGACGCGACAGGCCGAGCTTGCCGAGCAGGGCGGCGATCTCGGCAACGGCACCGCCGCCGACGATGATGCAGCGCGGGGCGACGAGGGTGTAAGGCATCGGCGGGTCTCCCGGTTCGGACCGCAGACGGCAGGCCGCGATCATGCGGACCACCGCCGCCGCCTGCAACAGCTTTGCCAACGTCGCGAGCCGCGAGGTGACATCCTGCCGCAAGCCGCATAGACCACCCCCATGACCCCTCCCGTGCACGTGATCGGCGCCAGCGGGCGCTCCGGACTCGCCCTGTGCCGCGCCCTGCGCGCGGACGGGGTCGCGGTGGTGCCGGTGGTGCGCGATGCGGCGAAATGGCGCGCCGTCGGCACCGGCGAGGCGGCGCGCGTGGCCGATCTCGGCGACCCGGCGGCGTTGCGCAACGCGCTGGGCGATGCCGCGCGGGTGGCCTCCTGCGCCCATGCGCGGCACACGCCTGCCATCCTCGCGGCGGCGCCCCCGGCGGCCCGGCTGGTGCTGCTCGGCAGCACAAGGCGTTTCACCCGCTGGCCGGATGCGCACGGCACCGGCGTGCTGACGGGCGAGGCCGCGTTGCTGGCCTCCGGCCGGTCCGGGGTAATGCTGCACCCGACCATGATCTACGGCGCCCAGGGCGAGGACAACGTGCAGCGCCTCGCCGCCGTGCTGCGGCGGCTGCCGGTGGTGCCGCTGCCGGGCGGCGGGCGCTCGCTGGTGCAGCCGATTCACCAGGACGACGTAACAAGCTGCGTGCGCGCGGCGCTGGCGATATCGTGGCAGGAGCCGCACGCCTTGGTGATCGCCGGGCCAACCCCGCTGCCCTATGCCGATTTCGTGCGTGCGGTGGCCGAAGCCGCCGGGCAGCGCCCGCCGCGTATCGTGCCGGTGCCGGCCTGGGTGCTGCGTCTGGCCGCGCCGCTCACCGTCCTCCCGGGCCTGCCGCGGGTTCGCGGCGACGAAATCCGCCGCCTGCTGGAAGACAAGGCGTTTGCCATCGGGCCGATGATCGCCACCCTCGGGGTGCAGCCGGTCGCGCTGAAGGAAGGGCTGGCCCGCACCTTCTCACGCTGACGCCACGCCGGCTATTTCAGCGGCGGGTCGTCGAACAGGATGCGGTTGGCCGCCCCCTCCAGATCGTCGTACTGGCCGCTGCGCAGGCACCACAGGAAGACCACCAGCCCGATGCCGCCCATGACGAGGCTGAGGCCGATGAGATACAGCATAATTGTCATGCCGCCCTCCCTTCCCGCACCCGGGCGCGGAAGCTGTTCGCCATCACCAGCAACGACGAACCCGACATCGCCGCCGCCGCCAGCCAGGGCGTGACCAGCCCGGCCATCGCCAGCGGCAGCATCACGGCATTGTACCCCAGCGACAGCGCGAGGTTCTGGCGCATCACCGCCCGCGCCCGCCGCGCCGTCCATAGCGCGGTCGCCACCGGACGCAGATGCGCGCCCTGGAACACCACATCGGCCACGTTCTGGCTGATATCCGCGGCACTGGACGGCGACATCGACACCGACGCGGCAGCCAGCGACGGCGCGTCGTTCAGCCCGTCGCCCACCATCAGCACACGGCGTCCCTGGGCGCGCAGGCTCTCGATCAGGCCAACCTTCGCCACCGGGCTGATCTCCGCCCGCCAGTCATGGATGCCCAAGGTCGCCGCCACCGGTCCGACAACGCAAGCGCGGTCGCCGGACGCCAGCACGACGTGCAGACCCGCACGCTGCAGCCCGGCGACCGTTGCCACGGCGTCCGCGCGCAATCGCTCACGGAACGAAAACGCCACCGGCGGCAGGCCCGGCCGCGCGAGGAACAGTTCCGGCCCTTCGGCCACCGGCGCCGCCGGATCGCCGGCGAAGCCGCGGGAACCGAGCCGGATGTCGCCCGCCGGCGTGCGGCACAGCAGCCCCTCGCCCGGGCGTTCCTCCACCGCCTCGGCCGCCGGGACCGGCCCGGCGGCGGCGAGCAGCGCGCGCGACAGCGGATGCCGGCTGGAGGCCGCCAGCGAGGCCGCCACGCGCAGTGCCTCGCGGTCGCGCGACGGATCGTCCGCCAGTGCCAGCACCGGCTCGGTCAGCGTGCCGGTTTTGTCGAACACCACAATGTCCACCTCGGCCAACCGCTCCAGGGCGGTGGCCGATTTCAGCAGCACACCGGCACGAAACAGCGCCCCGGCGGCGATCACCTGCACCGCCGGCACCGCCAGCGCCAGCGCGCAGGGGCAGGTGATGATCAGCACGGCGCAGGCAATCAGCAGCGACTCCGCCACCGGCAGCCCCTGCACGCCCCACCACCAGATGAAGCTGGCGGCGGCACAGGAATGCACCACCGGCACATAGAGCCGCGCCACCCGGTCGGCCAGGATGACAAAACGGCCGCGCCGCGCCTCGGCGGCCTCGATCAGGCGCACGCACTCGGCCAGCAGCGTCGCATTGCCGGTAGCGGTGGCGCGCACCAGCAGCGTCTCGCCCTGGTTCAGCGTGCCGGCGAATACTTTTGTTCCCGGCCCGGCCGGCACGGGCAGGCTCTCGCCGGTGACCAGGCTGGCATCCAGTGGCGCCTCGCCGCGCTCGACCACGCCGTCCACGCCGATGCGCTCGCCCATGCCGACCAGCACGCGGGCGCCAGGCGGCACCGTTTCCGCTGCACAGCGGAGCACGCTGCCGTCGGGCTGCAGCATCGCCACATCGGTCACCCGCAGGGCCAGCAATTGCTGCGCCGTGGCGCGCGCCTGACCGCGGGCGCGGTGGTCCAGCACGCGGCCGATCAGCAGGAAGAATAGCAGGGTGACGACGGAGTCGAAATAGGTATGCCGGCCGCCGTGAAACGCCTCCCACAGGCTCATGGACGTGACCAGCAGCACGCCGAGGCTGACCGGCACGTCCATGTTGGTATGGCCCGCCCGCAGCGCGCCCAGCGCCGAACGAAAGAATGGCCGCCCGGCATAGGCCACCGCCGGCAGGGCGATCAGCGCCGACACCCAGTACAGCAGGCTGCGGGTGGCCGGCCCCATGTCCTCGCCGAACCCGACCCAGACGGCGATGGAATTGAACATCACGTTGGCGGCGGCGAAGCCGGCGACGGCCAGGGCGCGCAGCAGCATCCGCCCGGTACGGTCGTCGGCAGCCGCCTGTGCTGCGGCATCGAACGGCACCAACCGGTAGCCGAGCCGCTCGACCGCGGCGACGAAGCGTTCGGCCTCCTCGGCGGCGCCGCGCCAAGCCAGACGCAGGCGGCGCGTGGTCATGTTGACGCGGCCCTGCAGCAGGCCGGACTCGCGCGCCAGCACCTGCTCGATCAGCCACACGCAGGCACCGCATTGCAACCCGTCCAGCGCCAGCGTCAGCACGTGGGTGCCGTCCGGCAAGCTCTCGATGTGGCGGGCAAGGTCCCCGCGTTCGGCGGCTTCAGGCCGGGGGGCGCGCAGGGCGGGGTCGAGCAGTCGCTGCTCGTAATAGCGGCCGAGGCCAAGTTCCTGGATGGTGTCGAAAGCAGCGGCGCAGCCAGGGCAGCAGAAGCGGCGGCCAAGCGGGACGGGCAGCCCGCAATGATCACAGAAATGGGATCCAGGGGCCTCTCGGCCGTCGCGCGAAGGCGCGCTGCGCGCGGGGGCGGGTCCAGGGCAGAGCCCTGGCCTTACTTCAACCGTCACTTAACAACCAGCCGCCGCACCGTATGGTATTCATGCCCCCCGGCAGTCACCGTCAGATCAAGCTCCCACTTCCCCAGTGCCAGCGCAGCATCGGCCTCGAAACGGCCGGGACCCGTGGCGTGAAAGGCGAGCGGCACGGCCACGGCCGCGCCCACCGGACGCTCAGCGGTGGCGGCCACGCTCGCGCCGATGAGGGGCGCGCCGTCACGGCCGGACAGCGTCACCACCGGGCGGCCCTCCACCAGCGTGTCCTGCACCGTCCAGCCCAGTGCCGCCTGCCGATCGGCCGCCGCCAGCACGCGGTCATAGCGGTTGCTGACATCGAAGCCGCCATTGGTGGCCAGCCCGGGAAAGCTCTCCACCGCGAACCACACCAGGACGCCATTGACCGCCATGACGACGCCCAACGCGCCGGCGACATACCATGGGAAAAACCGCCAGCCGCTCCGCGCCGCCGCGCCAAGCGGGTCGATCCGATAGAAACGGTTCATTGTTGCTTTCCCCCTGCTGTCGTCAGCTTCCGCCGGCGCCGGGTCCCATGAACACCGAAGTATAGCGCGTCTGTTCGCCGGTGGTGGTGTTGCGCAGCACGAAATCGATTTTTTGCGACCCGTCCGCAGCGGCGTCCGGACGGCCGAACGCCAGCACCCGGAAGGTGCCGATATTGTCGGCATCGACCGGCAGCACCAGCGAGGATGCCGGCGCGCCGGACCGGTCGGCCAGTTCCATCGCCCCGGCATCGAGGCCGCGCAGGGCCAGCACGAATTCGGCCGCCGCCTGGGTTTTGTTGGAGATCTTCACCGTGTAGCCGTTGCGGATGCTGCCGTCGCGCAGCTTGACGAACAGCGGGGCCCGGTCGTGCTGCACGGCGAGGTCGATCTGTGCCCGGGTCGCCATCGCCGTCACCAGGACGGCGATGCCCACCGTCATGGCGCCGGCATAGATCAGCGTGCGCGGACGGAAGAAGCGGAACGGCACATGCCGGCCCTCCGCCTTCGCCTTCTGGCCGGCCAGCGTGTCCCAGGTGATCAGCCATTTCGGCTGGTGCGTCTTCACCATCATCTCGTTGCAGGCATCCACGCACAGGCCGCAATTGATGCATTCGAGCTGCACGCCGTCGCGGATGTCGATGCCGGTGGGACAGACATGCACGCAGGCGAGGCAGTCGATGCAATTGCCCAATCCGGCCGTGGCGACGGCGCCGTTCGGCTTGCCCGCATCGACCTTCCGGTGCCCGCGCGGCTCGCCGCGCCAGCCCTGGTAGGTCACGATCAGGCTCTGCTCATCCAGCATGGAAGCCTGGAAGCGCGGCCACGGGCACATGAAGGTGCAGACCTGCTCGCGCGCCCAGCCGGCCAGCAGGTAGGTGGTGGCGGTGAACAGGAAGGTGAAGACGTAGGCTTCGGTGGCCGCCTGACCGAGCCAGAACTGCAAGGTGAAGGTCGGCGCATCGACGAAGTACATGATGAACGCGCCGCCGGTCCAGAACGCGATGGCGAACCAGATCGTGTGCTTGATCACTTTGCGCCAGACCTTGCCGGCGGTGAGCGGACCTTTGTCGCGGCGCATGTGCTCGTTGCGGTCGCCTTCCACGCGCCGCTCGATCCACATGAACAAATCGGTCCACACGGTCTGCGGGCAGGCGTAGCCGCACCAGACGCGGCCGGCCAGGCTGGTCACCAGGAACAGCCCGACCGCCGACAGGATCAATACGCCGGCAAGGACGTAGATGTCCTGCGGCCAGAGTTCGAGATTGAACAGGTAGAAGCGCCGATGCGGCAGGTCGAGCAGCACGGCCTGCGATACCCGGCCCGGCCCGCGGTCCCAGCGCAGCCAGGGCAACAGGTAGTAGACGGCCAGGCAGAGCACCAGCACCGCCCATTTGAACATCCGCGCCGGCCCGTTCACCGCCTTGGGATAGACGGTGAGCGGGGCGGCAAACAGGGCAGGATGGCTGACCTTACCCTCGTCCGCCACCACAGTGCGGACCATTTTTTCCATGTTGGCCATCCCGATTTTCTTTCCCCGTTGCGGTTTACCGCATTGCCGGCGCCCGGGGCGGGCTATTCGCCGCCGCCGAGCGCATGCACGTAGATTGCAACACTTTTAATCGTGGCCTCATCCAGACCGGTGGTGTTGGTCTTCTTTTCCCACGCCGGCATGACGCCGAGGCGGGGATTGGTGACCTGCGCCACGATCGTCTCGCGCGCGTCGCCGTAAAGATGTATGGCCGATTTCAGCGGTGGCGCGCCGACGGTGCGGCCACCCTCGCCGTTGGCGCCATGGCAGACGGCGCAGTTCTCGGCGAACACGGCCTGGCCCTTGGAGAGGTCCTGGCCCGCGACGGCATGGCCATAGAAGGCGCCCCAGACATAATCGGCCACCGCGTCGATCTGCGCCGCGTTGAGCAGGCTGTTAATGCCAAAGCCCGGCATCGCGCTGCCGCGGGCCTTGTCGTCGCCGCTGCGGATGCCGTGGGTGATGGTCTGCTGGATGTCGGCGAGCGTGCCGCCCCATAGCCAGGTGTCGTCGGCGAGGCTGGGATAGCCGGTCCGCCCCGCGCCGCCGGCGCCGTGGCAGGGCTGGCAGTTATTGGCGAAGGCGATGCGGCCGGCGGCGGTGGCCACCGCCAGCAATTGCGGATCGTCCTTGACCTGCTCGATCGGCGTGGTCTTGATTTTATCCATGAAGACGGCGCGCTGCGCCTCCAGCGCCTTCACGTCATCGTCCACCGCGACGCGGCTGGACATGTTCAGCAAGCCGCGGGTGTAATCGCGCCCATAGGGAATGGCCGGAAACAGCGCCATATAGACGACCGCGAAGATGATGCAGGCGATGAAGGTGTAAAGCCACCATTTCGGCGCCGGCGTGTCGAGTTCCTGCAGTCCGTCCCACTCATGACCGGTGGTCTCGCGACCGCTGATCGCGTCCTTTTCAATCTTGGTCGGCACCTCGAATACTCCTTACCGGTCGTCGTCGAACGGGATGCGGGCGTCGTGCTCCATCTTCTGCTTGCGGCTCGGCAGGTAGGTGAAGACCACGATCATCAGGAACACAACGAAGACCGGGACGACGTAATATTGCTGCAGCCACTGCAGCACGCCCATGATGGTCATTCCGCCCTCCCCTATTGCTGCAGTTTCTCGACGCCGAGGTCGGCGAAATCGACCATGGTGCCGAGCACCTGCAGATAGGCCACCAGCGCGTCCATCTCGCTCGGGAAGCCGGGCTGGCCGGGCACCGGCACCGCCTTCGGGTAGCGGCCCGCCACGCCCGCCTGATCGGCCTGGGCGTTCGCCTGGGCCAGCATATCCTGGCGGGCATTGGCGATATCCTCGTCGGTGTACGGCACGCCGAGGAAGCGCTGGGTGGTCAGGTGCTTTTCGATCAGGTTGTAGTCGAGCCGCGTCTCGGCGAGGAAGGCGTAGCGCGGCATCAGGCTTTCCGGCACCAGCGCCTGCGGGTGGCGGAGATGGCCGTAGTGCCAATCGTTTGAATATTTGCCGCCGACCCGCGCCAGATCGGGGCCGATGCGCTTGCTGCCCCACTGGAACGGCCGGTCATACATGCTCTCGGCGGCCAGGCTATAATGGCCGTAGCGCTCCACCTCGTCCTTGAGGGTGCGGATCTGCTGGCTGTGGCAGACGTAGCAGCCCTCGCGGACATAGATATTGCGCCCCGCCATCTCCAGCGGCGAGTACGGCCGCACCCCCTTCACGTGCTCCACCGTCGTCTCGATGGTGAACAGGGGCACGATCTCGACGATGCCGCCAATGGCGATCACGATCAGGGTGAACACCAGCAGCAGCAGCGCGTTCTTTTCGATCGTATGCTGATTGAACATGCCCCGTTACTCCCCGGCCACGGCGAAGCCGGCGGGCAGCCCCGCCTCGCGCCGCTCGGTCGATGGGCTGCGCACGGTCTGGATGAGGTTGTAGCACATGATCAGCCCCCCGGTCAGGAACAGCAGCCCGCCGATCATGCGGATGACGTAATAGGGGTGCACCGCGCTGACCGATTCGGCGAACGAATATTGCAGGAAGCCGAACTTGTCATAGGCGCGCCACATCAGCCCCTGCATGATGCCGGCCACCCACAACGCGGTGATATAGAAGACGATACCGAGCGTGGCGATCCAGTAGTGCCAGGCCACCAGCCGGGTGGAATACAGGCCGCTGCGCTTCCACAGCGCCGGCACCATGTAATAGATCGCGCCGAAACTGATGAACGCCATCCAGCCGAGGGCGCCGGAATGGACGTGCCCGACCGTCCAGTCGGTGTAGTGCGACAGCGAGTTGACCTGACGGATCGCCATCACCGGGCCTTCGAAGGTGGACATGCCGTAGAAGCCGACGGCGGTCACCGAGAAGCGCAGCGCGGGGTCGGTGCGCAGCTTGTCCCAGGCGCCGGACAGGGTCATCAGCCCGTTGATCATGCCGCCCCAGGAGGGCATCCACAGCATGATCGAGAACGCCATGCCGAGGGTCTGCGTCCAGTCGGGCAGCGATGTATAGTGCAGATGGTGCGGACCGGCCCAGATGTAGAGGAAAATCAGCGACCAGTAATGCAGCACGGAAAGCCGGTAAGAATACACCGGCCGGTTGGCCTGCTTCGGGATGAAATAATACATGATCCCAAGGAAGCCGGCGGTCAGGAAGAAGCCCACCGCGTTGTGGCCGTACCACCACTGCACCATGGCGTTCTGCACGCCGGAATAGATCACGTAGCTTTTCGCAGCGAAGGGCGAGATCGGCACGGCGGCGTTGTTGACCAGCACCAGCACGGCCACGGTCAGAATGAAGGCAATGAAGAACCAGTTGGCGACATAGATGTGCGGCTCGGCGCGCTTCATCAGCGTGCCGATGAACACGCCGGCATAGAGTACCCAAACGAGCACCAGCCAGAGGGTAATGTTCCATTCAGGCTCGGAATATTCCTGGCCGCGCGAGAAACCGAGGCCGTAGCTGAGCCCCGCCATGACAATAAAGAACTGATAGCCCCAGAAAATGAAATCGTGCAAGGCATCGGGGCCGGCCAGCCGGGCGCGGCAGGTGCGCTGCACCACGAAGAACGAACTGGCGAACAGCGCATTGCCGCCGAACGCGAACACGGCGACCGAGGTGTGCACCGGCCGCAGCCGGCCGAAATTCAGAAAGGCCGGGCCGAGATTGAAATCCGGCCAACACAATTCGGTGGCGATATAGACGCCGAGCGAGAATGCCACGATCGCCCAGAACATCGCGGCGATGGTGAACTTCTTGATGACCTCCTCGTTGTAGGAAATCACCGGCGGCACCCCGGCGCGCACTGCGTCAGCCATGGCCACCTTCCCCGGCCGCCACGATTTCAAGCCGGGCTGCCTCCATCTGCCGCATGATTTTCAACGCCAGCGCCCAATCGAACGCACCCGCGAAGACGACCAGGGACAGGCCGAACACATAGATTTCCTGATCAAGCGCCCCGGCGGCCATCACCAGGCCGATCAGGCCCAGCAGCGCCACGAAAACGCCGACGACGATGTCGCCCAGATTCATACCACACCCCGCTTGTTATGCGCCGGTCTTGGCCACTGCGCACGCTTAGCCACAACGCACGGCCGAGCCCGGTCCGGCTGGACCCTTGGTACCGTGCCCCTGAAGGTCTATAGCGGCATTGACGCAGGTCACCGCAATGCAGCATACGCGTATCCAGCATGACAGAGCCGCAGGCCGAAGTTGCGCACAAAAGATCATGCCATCCGATACCAGTTGACAACAGTTGACAACCCGTGAAGCCGTCTTCCCGGCATGACTGAGCACTTCGCCTGGATCGATACGCTATGCGGCCCCGGCGCCATCGCCGGTTCGGGCCCGGCGCTGCTACTCGCGCTGCTGCTGGCGGGGGCCGCGGGCAGCGTGGTGCATTGCGCGCCAATGTGCGGGCCGTTCGTGCTCGGCCAGGTGTCCGACCGGCTGGCCCGCATCCCGGCCGCCCGGCTGTGCGAGCAGGCACGGCTTTCGAGCGCATTGTTGCTGCCATACCATGCCGGCCGGCTGATCACTTATGCGGCCCTCGGCGCACTGGCAGCTTCGTCCGGTGCCGCCATTCGCGGCGGCGCCTGGCCGGGCGTGCTGCCGGCGCTGCTGCTGCTGGCCGGCGCGCTGCTGTTCCTCGGCCACGCGCTGGTCCGGCTGGCCCCTGGGCTGCGCCCGAGACTTCCGGTGCCGGAGCGTGCGCCGGCGGGCTGGGCGCGCCTGGTGCGCCGCCTCGCCGCCCGGGTGGACCGCAGCCGCCCCGGCGGCGGCTTTCTGCTGGGAGTGGCACTCGGCTGCCTGCCCTGCGGCCTGCTCTATGCCGCCATCGCCGCCGCCGCCACCGCCGGCAGCGCCGTCGGCGGGGCCGCGGCCATGCTTGCCTTCGGGCTCGGCACCGTGCCGGGGCTGGTGGCCGTGGGCGTCGCCGGGCAGGCGGCCGGCCGCGCCTGGCACCGCGGCGTGGCCGTGGCGGCGCCCGTGGCCATGCTGGCGAACGCCGCCCTGCTCGCCGCCATGGCCTGGCAGCGGCTGAGCGCGCTGACCTGACGCCAGCCGCCGCCCGGCTCAGCGCGGCAGCATGTCGGCGAACCGGGCCGGATCGATGGTGAAGCTGTTGTGGCTCTGCGGACGGTCACGGCCGGTCAGGCGGCCGAACAATTCGCCGTAAGCAACACCCGCATGGCTGGCGAGATCCCAAAAGAACGGATCAGGAAAATCGCCGGGCGACAGCACCAGGCACGCCGTGCCGGCCGGACAGAACAGCAGGTTGGCCAGCGCCGCGCCCTTCACCCCCACCACGCTGGCCGCACCGTGAAACAGCCGCGCCTGCCCGGCCAGGTCGAGATGTTGCGGCTCCACCACCTCGTAGCCGTGCTGCCGGGCGTGCGCGATCAGCTCCGCCTCGTTGTCCAGCCGCCGCGCCGGATGCAAGCCGCGCGAGACGAACAGGCGGCGGGCCGGCTGGACCGCGCCAAGCTCCGCCCGCAGCAACTGGGCGCGCAGGCTGGCCAGCCCCTCCGGATGCTTGAACAGCGGCGGAATGTGCAGCGGGCTGATGTACATCACCTCATCGCACGCCCACACTTCATTGTCCGGGTGCTCCAGCACCGGCACGCCAGGGGCGAGGCAGGCGATGGTATCGGCCACCACCTGACGCATCGGCGGGCTCTCCTGCCGGCCGACCACGAGGGTCCAGGACGGTGGCCGTCGCAGCCGTGTCGCCAGGCCAAGGGTGGCGGCGCTGTCGATCAGCCAATGACCGTAATTGCGCCACCATGGCCGCTTGAGCAGCACCACCGGGGTGGAGATGCGCCGGCACGGTGGCGGCAGGCGCAGGGCGCCATAGTCCGCGGCGCTAAACCCGTCCGGGGTCGCGCCATGCGCCAGGAACTCGACCGCGCTGTCGCGCACCAGCCAGCCATCGCGCGTCACCACGCTGCCCTGACCGGCGATCAGGGCATCCTTCAGCACGGTGCAGCGGACGGCGCCATACCGCTGCTCGCCGGCATTGTAGATTTCGTGAACCCATGGAAGCTGGTCGGGATCGAGATCGGCTGTGTCGATGCCACGCGGAGGGCGGCGGCAGTACAGACCGGGCGGCGCCAGCTCATCGACCCGGCCCACGCTGTCCGCGTTATTGGTCTCGATCAGCGCATCGAGCGAAATCACGTGGATTGTATCGCTCATGCGTGACTATGCCTTCACTCTCGCCACCGGTCAGGAATGGTGCACGACGAACGCCGCGCCGGCAGGCACGATCGGGATGCCCTACGCCGGGGCAGCGCTTGCTAGCATCCCTGGCGCAATGCTGGCCACCGGAGCCTCCCGTTCGCGGCGCGGATACTGTAGGGTCGGTGCCGTCCGCGACCGCCTCCCACCACGCAAGGTCCTGTCCCGATGCCTGTCACCGCGCCACCCGAGGAAACCACCTGGCTGCTGCACCACGTCGTCGGCTTCGACGCGATCGGCCAGGACGACACCGCCGCCATCCTGGAGGAAGCCACCCGCTTCGCCGAGGGCGTGCTGGCGCCGCTGGAGCGCAGCGGCGACACCATCGGGTCGAAACTGGTGGACGGCACCGTGGTCACCCCGCCCGGCTTCAAGGAGGCATTCCGCGCCTATGCCGAGGGCGGCTGGATCGGCATCGCCGCGGACGAGGCGCATGGCGGCCAGGGTCTGCCCGAAGTGGTGGCGCTCGCCGCCTTCGAGCCGGTGTCGTCCGCCAATATGGGGTTCGGCCTGTGTCCGCTGCTGACCCAGGACGCCATCCTGCTGCTGGAGACGCACGGTTCGGACGACCAGAAGGCGCGCCTGCTGCCGCCGATGATCGCAGGCAGCTGGACCGGCACGATGTGCCTGACCGAACCCTCCGCCGGGTCGGACCTCGGCGGCGTGCGCACGAAGGCGCAGCCGGACGGCGACGGCTACCGCATCACCGGCGAGAAGATTTTCATCACCTACGGCGACCATGAGTGGACGGAGAACATCCTGCACATGGTGCTGGCGCGGCTGCCCGACGCGCCGCCCGGCAGCGCCGGCATCAGCCTGTTCGCGGTGCCGAAATTCCTGCCGGATGGCAGCCGCAACGCGGTTCATGCCGTCTCGCTCGAACACAAGCTCGGCATCCATGCCAGCCCGACCGCGGTGATGGCCTTCGAAGGCGCCTGGGGCGAGTTGGTGGGACCGGCGAATCGCGGCCTGCCGAGCATGTTCGCCATGATGAACGCCGCCCGGCTGGGGGTGGCGATGCAGGGCGTGGCGGTGGCCGAGCGCGCATTCCGCCGCGCCGCCGCCTTTGCCGCCGATCGCCAGCAGGGCGGCGGGCCGATCGTCAACCACCCGGATGTGCGCCGCAACCTGTGGACCATGCGGGCGCTGGCCCTCGGTGCCCGACTGCTCACCCTGTATGCCGCCGACCAGGTCGGGCGCAACCCGGCGCGGGCGGCCCTGCTGATCCCGGTGGTCAAGGCCTGGGCCTCGGATGCCGGGGTGGAGGCGGCCTCGCTCGGCGTGCAGGTGCATGGCGGCATGGGCTTCATCGAGGAAACCGGCGCCGCCCAGCACCTGCGCGACTCCCGTATCGCGCCGATCTACGAGGGCACCAACGGCATCCAGGCGCTCACCCTGCTGCGCCGCGGCCTGCTGCGCGACCAGGGCGCGGCGCTGGGGGCGCTGCTGGACGAGGCAGGGGCTGCCGATTTCGCCACCCCGGCCCTGCTGCACGCGGTGCAGCACGCGCGCACCGCGGCGGACTGGCTGCGCCGCGCCGAGCCGCGCGACGCCGAGGCCGGCGCCACCCCGTTCCTCGGTCTGGTCGGCACCGTCACGGCTGGCTGGCTGGCCGCGCGCGCGCTCGCCCACGCCGATGCGCCGGCTTCCGTCCGGCGGGCCGCCGCGGTATTTCTCGATCAGGTGCTGCCGCGCACGGGGGCGCTGGTGGCCGCCGCGACCACGCCCACGCAAGCACTGACCGGGACGGACCTCGTCGCCTGACGTCGCGTGGCCGCCGCAACCTGAGGGAGCCGAAGATGCACCTAGGTCCATTCAACCGCCTGCCCATGCTGGCCGGGGGTCTGTTTCTGCTGGCCGGCTGTGTCAGTCCCGCGGTCGAGCCGGCGGGACTGCCCTACCCGGCCCCGCCGCCAATGCCGGCCGAGACCATCCCCATGCCGCCGGTTTCCGAGGACGCGCTGATCTGGCAGCCCGGCCACTGGGACTGGACGGGCGGCGGCTACATCTGGCGGGAAGGACGCTGGGTGCCGCGCGGCGAACATGGCACGCAATGGATGCCCGGCTACTGGGCGCGCGAGGGCGGCGTGTGGAACTGGATGCCGGCGCACTGGCTGTGAAGGAAGGCCAGGGCTCTGCTCTGGACCCGCCAAGGGCCGAGAGGCCCCTGGACCCCATCACTTGAAGGGTTTTGGGAAGAGGGGGGGTGAGGAGGGGCCGCAGCATCTCCTCACCCCCCCCCTCTTCCCAAAACCCTTAAAACGAATGGGTTCTAAGGGCTCCGCCCTTAGCGGGGTCCAGGGGCAGAGCCCCTGGCCTTCCTTCCCCCGATTGCCGCTTCTGTTGACGAACGGGCGTCGTTCCGCCGTCAGATAATCGCCGTTGAATGCAACGTGATGGCTGTTCCCGGCGTTCCCGCGCTGCCGTCGCCGGCGGCGGTGAAGGACAGGCCGCCGGGGCTGGCGAGTTTCAGCGTGTCGGTAACGGTGCCGCTTTTCACCGTCAGAATGTCCGTGTGGTTGTTGTAGGTTGCCGTGGCGCCGCTCTTGAAGGCCAGGCCGGTCAGGTCGATGACGTCGGCGCCGCGGAAGTTCTGGATGATATTGGCGAAAGTGTTGGCAGAGAGCGCCGCGTTCGCGATCTGCAAAGTCTCGGTACCCTGGCCGAAGCTGATCGCCTGCGTGCCCGCCGCGCCCGAAGCCGCGACATCGAGCGCGCCGCCATTGAGCAACGTGCCGCCCGAATAGGTGTTGTTCGCGCCATTAAGTACCAGCGTCCCCGCGCCGGTCTTGGTCAGGGAGCCCGCGCCCTGGATCAGCCCGCCCAGCGTGGCGGTGTTGCCGTCGGTATTGAAGCTGCCGCCTGGCGCCTTCAGGGTGATCGTGCGGGTGGAGGTGAAGCTGGGGCCGGATGGCGGCAGGAACTCCAGCGTGCCGCCGCCGAAGCTGAGCCCGCCGGTGCCGAGGGTGGCGTCGCTGATCACCGCCAGCGTGCCGCCGTCGATCGCCCAGGGCGTTGCGGCGGTCGTGGTGTTTTGCAGGGTCCAGGTGCTCGATCCGGTTTTCTCGAAAGCGCCGAAGCCCTGGTATTGGCCGCCGATCTGCGACACGTCGAAACTGGCATCGGCGCTGCCGCCGAGGATGAGCGTGTCCGTCGTGCCGGCCTCGCCGACGACGTTGCCGGTGATCGAATAGCCGGCCAGCAGCGTCAGGCTGTTCGTGCCGGCGGTGAAATCGATGGCGTCGGCGCGCGTCACCCCGTCGCCGCCGAGGCCGCCTTTGATGGTGCCGCTGTCGATGAGCGTCAGCCCGGCGCCGTCAACGCCGGCACCGCCCGCGCCGTTCTTGCCGCCACTGCCGCCACTGCCGCCAGCGCCGCCGCTGCCGCCGGTGACCGTGCCGGAATTGGTGAACACCGCCCCGCTGGCGGCAAACGCTGCGCCCGCGCCGCCGGCGCCGCCCGCGCCGCCGCCCATGCTGCCGGCGCCGCCTTTGCCGCCGCTGCCGCCGGTGACCGTGCCGGAATTGGTGAGAGTCGATCCGTCCGAGGCGAACGAGACGCCCGCACCGCCAACGCCACCCGTGCCGCCGCTATGGCCGCCGCTGCCGCCACCGCCACCGGCGCCGGCGGTGACCGTGCCGGAATTGGTGAGAGTCGATCCGGCCGAGGCGCCCGTCGAGCCGAACGAGACGCCCGCACCGCCATTGCCGCCCGCGACGTCGAACTCGGCGGTGCCGCTGCTGCCGCCGCTGCCGCCGGTGACCGTGCCGGAATTGGTGAGAGTCGATCCGTCCGAGGCGAACGAGACGCCCGCACCGCCATTGCCGCCCAGGCCGCTGCCGCCGATGTTGCTGCCGCCGCCGCCGCCGCCGCTGCCGCCGGTGACCGTGCCGGAATTGGTGAGACGCGACCCGGCCGAGGCGCCAGTCGAACCGAACGAGACGCCCGCACCGCCATTGCCGCCTGCGCCGCCGCCGGCGCCGCCTTTGCCGCCACTGCCGCCGGTGACCGTGCCGGACTTGGTGAGAGTCGATCCGGCCGAGGCGCCAGTCGAATCGAACGAGACGCCCGCACCGCCATTGCCGCCCGCACCGCCGCCTATGCCGCCGCTGCCGCCGCCGCCACCGGCGCCGGCGTCGATCGTGCCGGAATTGGTGAGAGTCGATCCGTCCGAGGCGAACGAGACGCCCGCACCGCCGTTGCCGCCCGCGCCGCCGGCCTCGCCGCCGACGCCGCCTATGCCGCCGCTGCCGCCGGTGACCGTGCCGGAATTGGTGAGAGTCGATCCGGCCGAAGCGCCAGTCGAATCGAACGAGACGCCCGCACCGCCATTGCCGCCCGCACCGCCGCCGAGGCTGCCGCCGCCGCCGTCGCCACCGGCGCCGCCGGTGACCGTGCCGGAATTGGTGAGAGCCGATCCGGCCGAGGCGAACGAGACGCCCGCACCGCCATTGCCGCAGCCCGTGCCGCCGACCTCGGCGACGCCGCCTATGCCGCCGCTGCCGCCGGTGACCGTGCCGGAATTGATGAGAGCCGATCCGGCCGAGGCGAACGAGACGCCCGCACCGCCATTGCCGCCCGCACCGCTGTCACCGCCAACGCTGCCCGCGCCGCCCGCGCCGCCCACGCCGCCGGTGACGGTGCGGGTATTATTGAAACTCGCCGATTGGGCGGTGAACGTAACGCCGGCGCCGCCGTTGCCACCGACACCGCCCGCGCCGCCATTGCCGCCCGCGCCGCCCGTGCCGCCGGCACCGCCTTTGATCGCGCCGGCATTGGACAGGCTCACCCCTGTCCCGGTGAACAGCGCGCCCACGCCGCCATCCCCGCCCGCGCCGCCCGCGCCGCCCACGCCACCGTTGCCGCCGTTGCCGCCAGCACCGCCGGTCACGCTGCCGCTGCTCTTGATGGTTTGCGTCAAGGTGCCCGTAATCACGGCGCCGTAACCGCCGGCCCCGCCACCGCCGCCACCGCCGCCACCGCCGTTGACAGCGGTCCCGTCACCGCCAGCGCCGCCGTCGCTACCAGCCGCCGCGAGGATCGCTGTCGTGAGCGTGACCTTGGAAAGGGTCACCCCATTCGCGCCGCCGGCGCCGCCGTTACCGCCGAAGCCGCCGTGCTTGACGCCGGTGGCGCCGAGTCCTCCGAAGCCGCCGCCAGCCGCCCCGCCGCCGCCACCACCGCCGCCGTGGCGAGCCGCGCCCGGCGCCCCCGCCTTGCCCTTGTAGCCGGTTCCGCCCGCGCCGCCGGCGCCGCCGGCCCCTGATGTCCCGCCCGTTCCGCCGCTCGTTGTCATGGCACGTCTCCTGACGGTTTCAGCCCCGATGTCAGACGCGGCCGAACGTTTCATTCCACATGCAGAAGACCATAGCTTCGGTCACAGAAGTATGTAACTGCCGAGCCATCACAATGTCTCGACCACGCGAAGACACGCTGACGCGCCGACGGGTCCAGGGCAGCGCCCTGGCCTCGCTTTCTTGCCTGTTAATCAAACGGCCAGACTACTGTTCCGCAAATCAGTAATCAGCATGCACCCCGGCGCGTGGGTCATGCAGAATTCCGGCTTCACCTGCGCAATCACCGATTGCGGCGTGACCCCGCAGGCCCAGAACACCGGCAATTCGTCCGCCGCCACCGGCACCGCATCGCCGTAATCCGGCCGGCCGAGGTCGCGGATGCCGATCGCCTCGGGCAGGCCGATATGCACCGGTGCGCCGTGCACCGAGGGATAGCGCGCGGTGATCTGGATGGCGCGGATGGCGTCGGCCGGCCGGAACGGGCGCATCGACACCACCAGCGGTCCGAAAAAGGCGCCGGCCGGCACGGTGGGGATGCTGGTGCGGTACATCGGCACGTTGCAGCCGCGGGCGATGTGGCGCACCTCGATGCCGTGCTCGACCAGCGCCTCCTCGAACGAGAACGAGCAGCCGATGGCGAAAGTAACGAGATCGTCGCGCCAGACATGGCGGATGTCGGTGGGTTCCTCCACCAGTTCGCCATGGCGCCAGACGCGGTAGCGCGGCACGTCGGTGCGGATGTCGAGATCGGCGGCCAGCGTCGGCAGGGCGGTGGCGCCTGGTTCGGAGACCGCCAGCACCGGGCAGGGTTTCGGGTTGGCCTGGGCGAAACGCAGAAAATCATGCGCCAGCGCCGCCGGAAGAATGGCCAGGTTGGCCTGCACATTGCCGGCGGCGAGGCCGGCGGTGGGGCCGGCGAAGGTTCCGGCGCGGATACGCAGGCGCTCGGTCAGGCCTTGGCGTCGGCCGATGTGCGGCATGGCGTTCATGCTCCCCTGCGCTTGGGCGGCGCGCCGGCGGATGCCGGCGGCCCCACAGCGGTCAGGATAGCGGACCAGGCCGGTGCGATGAACCCGGTGGCGGCTCAGCCCGCCGCGTTCAGTGCCGCGACGATCATATCGACGCCCTGGGCGTGCCAGCGCTGCACCGCCTTGTGGTCGGCACCGAGCATCGTCCCCAGCCGGCGCCAGGGATACAGGTGGCGGTCGGTCATCGGATTGACCAGCGCCCGGGCGCCGACGATGCGCCGCAGCACGCTGCGGTCGAGCGGGATCAGCGCGACCCAGCCCAGGGCCTCGTCCATGCGCGTGATCCCCGCCGCCGAGGGCACCGGCGGACGCAGCCGCGCGGGTTCGGCTTCCGCCTCGCCGGCCTCGATCATGCGGCGCATCAACGCGGCGGTGTTCAGGCGAAAGCCGGTCGAATACCCGCCGGGCGGCAGGGCCAGCAAGGTTCGTCCGGCCTCCTCCAGGCGCGCCACCACCAGCCGCGCGTCGTAGAACCCATCGGCGACAGGACAAGCGGAGGTCCCGCCCTGCGCGGCCGGGGCGCGCGCGGCGGCGGACGGTGAGCGGCCGACCGCGCCCATGGCGGCCGCCCTCATGACCGGCTCCCCACGCCCATCGGCATCGGATAGTGGGTTCCGGCCAGCCAGGTGCCTTCGGTCAGCACGCGCCAGGCGCGTGGATGGCCCGCCGGCAGCGGTTCACGCGCCGGGTCCTCGCGCATGGCATGGGCGGATGACGGGTGGCGGGCCGCAATGCGCTCCGCCCGCGTTTTTGCTGCCTCCGGACTGACCGCCAGCGCCTCTGCGATGGCCTCCCACGATTCGCCTTCGAGGCGCATCCGGCGCAGCCGGAAGTCGGAGGGAGCCGTCCAGGTCTCGATGCTTGCCGTCATGGGAAACCTCTTGCGCTGACATCTGAACGTTAGACATACTAACTAACGCTTGTCAACATAACTCACGTTGTGTCGTTAGAAAAATTCACCTAGGAAGGCGCATGGTCGTCGCCCCTCCCGTTCCCGAACTCGGTGCCCGCATCCGCGCCGTCCGGCTTGCCCAAGGCCTCACGCAGGAGCAGCTGGCGCGCGCCGTCGGCGTCACCCGCAGCGCGGTGGCGCAGTGGGAAACCGGCCGGGCCGGTCAGGTCGGCGGCAACCTGACGCGCATCGCCCAGGTCCTCGGCACCAACGCGGCCTTCCTGCTCAGCGGCGAGCAAGATTCCGGCGCCGCCCCGCTGCCGTTGCGCGGCGACGAGATGGCGCTGCTGCGCGCCTATCGGGACTGCACGCCTGAAGACCGCGCCCTGCTGGTGCGCACCGCCGTCCGGCTCGCGCGGCTTGCCGGCAACCCGGATTCGGCCGGGCGGGAGTCCCGGGATCGCGAATGATTCTTGATTGCCGTTGCTTGACGTCGCCCGGATCAATACGAAACCGTTGCTGCAGTGGCGCCAGCACAGCACCGGCGCTGTGTTGTTTTCCGGGACCGTCGCACCCGCCGCGCCGCCACACAGTCGTCCTGTGCAAATAATGATAATTAACCCCGGGATTGCCGGAGTTTTGATCCGAGAGTTCCGCAGCGGGCTCCCGTGACCGTGCCCACATAGGCGCGGCGACAGCTTGGCGGAGGCCGATCGGTCGGGTTTTGATCCGTCGCGCCGGCGGTTCTTCGTTAAGGTGTCGTCAATATGTCATTACGATAACAGTCATGCCTGTTGCGATATGGATAGCCTAACGCAATTACTTGCCGCCGGCGAAAACGCAAATTAGGCACGCGCCCGTCTAAAAAACGTTCGCGAATTTAACCGCTCGGTTCACGTGTCCAGTTCTGCTCCAATGCATTCGACCAATTCGTCCAAAGATAGATGCGCCCGCCAGACCGTCGTCACGACGGCCCTGCTCGAAACGATCTACCCTGCCATCTCACACATTTTTATTATGTGCTGATGCATGTTTCCGCTTGCTCCTCATTTCCGCGGCGCACTATAGAAACGGTCAGGACAGCTCAACCCACCGGAAGCGAATGGCTCCAGCAACTCGTGATGGGCGCCGTTCCGCCAGCCGGTTGGAACAGGGGGCGAGCCATCCTCCGGGCCGATCGTTTCGCCGTGGCGGGCATGGTCAGGCGACGAGCCGGCGGCTAATTCGAATCAGTAAATCTTTGTCCAAAGGGGCTTGGTATGTCTGACGTAACAATATCCGGGCCCGGCGGCAGCACGATCGCCATTTCGATTACGAATACGACGGCGGACAACATCGCGCTGACGCAGAGTTTCCTCAGCGTCGTCAGTGACGAGATCAGTGCCGGCCTTGCCAGTGGCCAGTTGCAGCTCGCCGAGGTCACCACCCCGGGCGCCATCAACATCGCGGCCGGAACCGGCAGTTCGTCGGGGGCGATCGTCAACAGCAGCACCGGCGGTGGTCTTTACGAACTAATTGTCCCTTCCAACTTCGCATTCCTGGTTGCCAGCGGTGTCGGCGTCACCGTCGCCCTGGAAGACGTGGCCGACCCGACGGTCTCGGCCATCGGCGGTGCCGATCTGGTCTTCGTCAACAATTCGTTCGCCGACGTGCTGGTCGGTGGCGGCTACGGCTACATCGCCCAGGGATCGTCCACCGCCAAGGCGGTCATCAACATCCAGGGCAGCGACACCTTCGGCGTCGGTGGCGCCATCGTTGATGCCTCCAAGGGTGCGACGACGGTCAACCTTTACGAAAATTCCGCCAACATCATCGAGACCGGCGGTCAGGTTCTGATCAACGCCCAGGTCGGAACGGAAATCCTCGAACTCACCGGCGCCACGACCGTCCCGGCCACCATCACCGGCACCGCCGGCTCCACCCTCTGGCTGCTCAACCAGTCCAACGCCTTCATCAATCCGGGCGCCGGCGACGTTGTCATCCTGCCGGGCAGCACCGGCAGTGCCACTCTGTTCGGCGGCGCGCTGTCGAACGGCGGCACCGGCATCGCCGCGCCGCTCTTCACCGGCTCGGCGACCGTGTTTGGCGGCACCGGCTACTACCAGGGCGGCTCGGCCGGCAACAACGTTCTCATAACCAGTACGGTTGCGGGCGCGACCACCCTGGTCGGCGGCAGCACCGTGCCCGGCGCAACCGACATCCTGGAGTCGTTTGGTGCCAGCGACCAACTGATCGCCGGGCCGGGCAGCGCCCTGCTGATCGCGGAGGCCTCGTTCGACACGCTGCTCGGCGGTCAGGGCACCAACCTGCTGTATTCGTACAGTTCCAGCAATGACCTGATCGGCGGTTCGGGCTCCGCCACCCTGATCGCCTTCACCTCCGGCGACACCCTCACTGCCGGTTCCGGCGCCGACGTGCTGATCGGTCAGAGCACGCTGGGCGGCAACAGCTTCGTCAGCGGCAGCGGCTCCGATACGATCCTCGGCAACGTCACCGGCAACAACACCATCGGCTTCGGCTCGGGCAATACCCTCGCCTTTGGCCAGCACGGCCTGAGCAGCATCGGACCGTACACCAGCAACGTCTACTACCAGGCGGCCGGCGGCACCGCAGCGGTGGACAACATCAGCGACTTCCTGCCCGGCTCCGACGTGTTCTCGCTCAGCCTCAGCGCCGACAGCGCCAGGCTCGCCAGCATCAACTACTATTCCACGGCGGCCAGCAGCCCGTTCGGCAAAGTCGGCACCCAGGCAATCCTTTCCGACGGCACCACGATCAACTTCCTCAACGCCAACGTTACCAAGTCCAGCTTCACCTGAAGCGGCACACCGGGCTGAGGACAAACGCCCGCCGCATTGCGGCGGGCGTTGTGCGTTCAGCCTGGCGGCAACTCGCCCGCAGGGTACGTCGTCGCCGTGATATCGGCCGGCCGCAGCGGCCAGGTCAGCCGGCAAGGTCCGGTCTTGCGCACCAGCACCGCCGAGCCCTCGAACCCGGCTGCCCGCTCCGCGCCCTCCTTGTCGGGCGTCCACATGATCGGGATGACGTGCTGGGCGCGGTCCAACGCCCGCTCCACGATTTCGAAGCCGGTATGCGGGTTGAACAGCCCGTCCCAGGCGGTGTCGGAAAAACGCCAGAAATCCCAGGGCAGATCGTGCATGCCCACCGTCTGATGGGTGAACACCAACGCAATCCCGCCGGGCTTCAGCACCGCGTTCATCTGGGTCACCACGGTCCACGGCATCAGCAGATGCTCGAACACGCTCACCGACAGGATCGCGTCGAACGAGTCCGGCGGGAACAATCCGGCCAAAGCGTGCGCGTCGCCCACCACATCCACGTTGCTGCCGGGCAGGATATCCAGCACGACGTACTCGCCGATGTGGAATTGCCGGCGCCGGTCCAGGCCGCTGCGCGCCCGTCCGCCGATATCCAGCAGCCGGGCACCGGGAATCGCCTCCACCGCGGCAATGAAGCGGTGCATCATGCCGCCCGTCGCCGCCCCCTCGGCGCGCTCCTCGCCAAGTGCCGCCAATGACGCCTCGCCGCACCAGCCGCCTTTGGTATGAAAGCGCAGCCGGCCGGCCGGGCCGCCATCGTCGCGCTGGCGCAACGCCTGCACCGCGAATCCCTTGTCGGGGCCGAGCGAGGCCACGCCCCCATGCGCCAGTCCGACCTCGCTCACACAGGCGAGCAATCCCTCATCGAGCAGTTCGACCCGGCTCAGCGCGTCGCCGGGCCGGTGGAACCAGCCGGACACCCGCACCGTATGGTAGAACTTGGTCATCGCATCGACCATGAACGCGCTGCCGTCGCATTCCATCGTCACTCCTCCAGCCGCGCCGCGGCCTGCCCACTCACCCGCGCTGGTAGCACGATCCGCACGATGCCGCTTGCGTCGTCCATTCATGATAGCCATCATGTAAACCATGCGCGTCGATCGCCCCACCGTCGCCTGCCACCGCGCCGCCATCCTGCAGGCGGCCGGGCGGCTGTTCCGCCGCCGGGGCATCGCCGCCGTGCCGGTGGCCGACATCACCCGCGAAGCCGGCCTTACCCATGGCGCCTTCTATGGCCACTTCGCCAGCAAGGATGCGCTGGCCGCCGAATCGTGCCGCACCAGCCTCGAAGACGCCGCCGCGCGCTGGGCCGCCCGCGCCGGGCAGGCCCGCAGCCTCGGCCGCGAGCCCATCGCCGCCCTGATCGACGGCTATCTCACCGAGCGCCACCGCGACGCCCCCGAGGAAGGTTGCGCGCTGGCCGCCCTCGGCCCCGAGATCGCCCGCGCCGGCCCGCCGCTCTCCGACGCGCTCGGCACCGGCGTCGCCGCCCTCGCCGCGGTGCTGGAGCAGGAAATCGCCCGCCGTACCCCCGGCATCGCCGAGACCGATCGCGTCCGCACGGCGCTGGCCATCCTCGCCGCCCTCACCGGCGGCATCGTTCTCGCCCGCGCCTGCCGCGCCGACCCTGAGCGCTCGCGCGCCACCCTCGCCGGCGCAGCTTCGCTGGCGCGTCAGGCCGCCGGGCTGACCCCGGAGCCACCCTGATGCTGGCGAACATGATCGCCCCCTGGCTCACCCGCCGCGGCATTCATTACGGCTGGGCGATGGCCGGGGTGACCTTCCTCACCATGTTGGCGACCTCGGCCTGCGTCGGCCTGCCCGGCGTGCTGATCGTGCCGCTGCGCGCCGAGTTCGGCTGGGACACCGGCGCCATTTCCGGCCCGCTCGCCCTGCGGCTGGTGCTGTTTGGCCTGGTCGGCCCGTTCGCCGCCGCGCTGATGCTGCGCTACGGGGTACGCGCCGTGGTCTGCAGCGCGCTGGCCCTCATCATGGTCGGGCTCGGCCTCGCCACCTTGATGACTCAGATCTGGCAATTATGGCTCACCTGGGGGCTCATCGTCGGTTTCGCCACCGGCCTGACCGCCATGGTGCTCGCCGCCACCGTCGCCAATCGCTGGTTCACCGCCCGGCGCGGCTTGGTGCTCGGCCTGCTCGCGGCCAGCACGGCGACCGGCCAGCTTGTGTTCCTCCCCGCTGCGGCCTGGCTCGCCCTGCATGCCGGCTGGCGGATGGCGGTGATCCCCGCAATCGCCGCCTGTGCCGGCTGCTTCGTGCTCGTGCTGCTGATCGCGCGTGACCATCCGGGCGAGCTTGGTCTGGCCCCCTATGGCGAGACCGCCATCGTCCCGCCGCCGCGCCGCGCCGAGGCCGGCAATGTCGCTCGCCTGTCCCTCGCCGCCCTGGCCGACGCCTCCCGCACCCGCGTGTTCTGGCTGCTGTTCGGCACGTTCTTCGTCTGCGGCCTGTCCACCAACGGTCTGGTGCAGACCCATTTCATCCCGCTCTGCCACGATTTCGGCATGCCGGAGGTCGAAGCGGCCTCGGTGCTCGCCCTGATGGGCGTGTTCGACTTTTTCGGCACCATCGCCTCGGGCTGGCTGTCCGACCGCTTCGACAATCGCTGGCTGCTGTTCTGGTACTATGCCGGTCGCGGCATCAGCCTGGTGGTGTTGCCGTTCTCCAGCTTCACCTTCTACGGCCTGACCGTCTTCGCCATGTTCTTCGGCCTCGACTTCATCGCCACCGTGCCGCCCACCGTCCGCCTCACCGCCCAGGCCTTCGGCCGCGAGCGGGCGGGCATGGTGTTCGGCTGGATCTTCGCCGCCCACCAACTTGGCGGCGCGGTGGCGGCCTGGGGCGCCGGCACCTCACGCGATGCACTGGCCAGCTACCTGCCCGCGTTCTTCGCTGCGGGGGTCACCTGCTTCCTGGCGGCCGTTGCCGCGCTGGCGATGCGGCGGGCGGTGCGGGTGGTGGCGTGAAGAAAGGCCAGGGCTCTGCCTGGCCTTTCTTCCCTCAGCACCCAGGCCGCAGCACCTCGAGCTTGGCCAGCGTGCCCTTCATAACAAAATCACCGAAATCCATGCTCAGATCATCGGCCACGCCATTGTCCCAGTACCGCATGCCCACTTCGTAGTCGGGCTGCTGGGTGCCGGCGTCACGGTCGAAGAAGGCGACGTGCACCCGACCGCTGGACAAGGACGACAGGTCCGGCCATTTACCGGCCTTCGGTCCGGCCCAGTGAACGATCGCCACCGTGCTGTCCTGCGCCCCCTTCTCGCTGGTGCCATCAAACAGCGGCAAGGTGATGAAACTCTTGCCTTCGTGCGCCGCCGCCAGGATCGCTTCGGTGTGGGCCATCGGGAACAGCGTGCCCGCCGGCAGAGCCTTCTTGCTCTCCTCCGGCAGGCTGTAGCGCACCTCTCCGGGCCCGCCGGTCCGCTCCAGCGAGGCCTCGCCGGCCACCTCGCTGGTAACCGCCGACTCGGTGGTCTGGCGCATGCGGAAGCGCATGCTCAGCCCGTCCTTGCTCTCCCAGGTCGTGTAGTCCGAGAGCATCTGGATGTCCTGGCCGTCGCGGTTGGTCACGGTCATCTCCAGCCGCTGCCGGGTCGCCCAGCCCTCGCAGGCGTCAAGCACCTCGTAGGCCATGGTTCCGGAGGCCGCCGCCACGTCAGCACCGCGCGCCTGCTCCAGCGTCAGTTGATACAGCGCCCGGTGGGCCGCCAGCGGCACGGCCTGGTCCGCAGCGGTGGCCGGCACGGCGCCGATCAACAGCACGGCCAGGATGGTCAGGGCGGGGAAGCGCATACGGAGTCTCCGGGGTGCAGGTCGTGCCAAGATAGGTACGGTCATCCGGCAACGCCAGCGGGCAGGCATTGCGTCACCGCAGGCGTTACCCCGGGCCGGCCACCAGGGACGCTATTTTTTCGCCTTGGGCGGCAGGTCGAGCTTCAACGACAATTCCTTCAGCCGCGCCGGCAGCACCTCGGCCGGTGCGCCCATCATCAAATCCTCGCCCTGCTGGTTCAGCGGGAACAGGATCACCTCGCGAATATTCGGCTCGTCGGCCAGCAGCATGACGATGCGGTCGATCCCCGGCGCCGAGCCGCCATGCGGCGGCGCGCCATAACGGAATGCGTTCAGCATGCCGCCGAATCGCGCCTCCACATCGGCGACCGTGTAGCCGGCGATCTCGAACGCGCGGATCATGATGTCCGGCCGGTGGTTGCGGATCGCACCGGAGGACAGCTCCACCCCGTTGCAGATGATGTCGTACTGGAACGCCTTGATGGTCAGCGGGTCCTGCGTGGTCAGCGCCTCCATCCCGCCCTGCGGCATGCTGAACGGGTTGTGGCTGAAATCGATCTGCCCCGATTCCTCGTTCAGCTCGTACATGGGGAAATCGGTAATCCAGCAGAAATCGAACCGCCCCGGCGCGATCAGGCCGAGATCGTGGCCCAGCTTGGTGCGCACCGCGCCGGAGAATTTCGGCGCCTCGTCGCGCTTGCCGGCGGCGAAGAACACCGAGGCGCCGGCCTGCAGCCCGCATGCCACGCGAATCGCCTCGGCCCGCTCCGGCTCCAGGTTGCGCGCGATCGGCCCCTTCGGCCCGTCGGCCTCGAACACGATGTAGCCGAGCCCGCCGGCCCCCTGCTCGCGCGCCCACTCGTTCAGCTTGTCGAAAAAGCTGCGCGGGTTGGCGGCCGTCCCCGGCGCCGGAATCGCCCGCACCACCCCGCCGGCGGCGGCGATCTTGGCGAACAGCCCGAACCCCGAGCCGGCAAACTGCGCCGTCACGTCGGTGATGCGCAGCGGATTGCGCAAATCCGGCTTGTCGCTGCCGTAGACCAGCATGGCCTCGTCGTAGGGAATGCGCGGGAAGGGCGGTTTGGTCACCGCGCGCCCCTCGGCGAACTCCTCGAACACGCCGGCGATCACCGGCTCGATGGTGGCGAACACATCCTCCTGGGTGACGTAGCTCATCTCGAAATCGAGCTGGTAGAACTCACCCGGCGAGCGGTCGGCCCGGCTGGCCTCGTCGCGGAAGCACGGAGAAATCTGGAAGTAGCGGTCGAACCCAGCCACCATGATGAGCTGCTTGAACTGCTGCGGCGCCTGCGGCAGGGCGTAGAACTTGCCCGGATGCAGCCGCGCCGGCACCAGGAAGTCGCGCGCGCCCTCGGGCGACGACGCGGTCAGGATCGGCGTCTGGAACTCGGTGAACCCGGCCCCGATCATGCGCTGGCGAATGCTGGCGATCACCTTGGCGCGCAGGATGATGTTGCGGTGCACGCGGTCGCGGCGCAGGTCGATGAAACGGTATTTCAGGCGGATTTCGTCGGGGTATTTTTCGTCCCCGGCCACCTGCATCGGCAGCACCTCGGCCGCCGACTGCACCACCACCTCGGAGGCCTGCAGCTCCACCTCGCCGGTCGGTAGCTTCGGGTTCACCGTGCCGGGCTCGCGCAGCACCACCGTGCCGGTGACGGTGATCACGCTCTCCGGCCGCAAATGGTCCACCGTCTGGAAGGCCGGCGATCCGGCGGCGAAGACGATCTGCGTCAGGCCGTAATGGTCGCGCAGATCGATGAACAGCAGCCCGCCATGGTCCCGCTTGCTGTGCACCCAGCCCGACAGGCGGGCGGTCTGGCCGGCGTCACTGGCGCGCAGCGCGCCGCTGGTATGGGTCCGATAGGCGTGCATGGGGCGCGTCCCGGGGGGTTGGAGGGGCGGCAGACAACCCCCCGACCCCACCGGTGTCAAGCGGCTACAGCCAGCGGCGCGACCGGAACCACAGCAGCGGCAGCACGGCGCTGAGCACGATCAGCGCCAGCGAGAGCGGATACCCCCATTCCCATTTCAGCTCCGGCATGTGTTCGAAGTTCATGCCGTAGATGCTGGCGATCAGGGTCGGCGGCATCGCCACCACCGACACCACCGTCATGATCTTGATGATGTTGCTCTGCTCGATGTTGATGAAGCCGAGCGTGGCCTCCTGCAGGAACTGCACCCGCTGGCTCAGGTGGCTGTCATGGTCGAGAAGGCTGCGCACATCGAGCAGCACCGTCTCCAGCCGCGGCTTCAGCTCGCTGGGTATCCAGATGGCGTGGGCGGTCAGGAACGGCAGCATCCGGCTGATGCCGAGCAGGGTCTCGCGCAGCTTGGTCACCAGTTCGCCGAGTCGGCCGATGCCGCGCAGGGTGCGGCGCATCTGCGCGGTCACCCCGGGCTGATCGGGGGCATCCCGGAAAATCAGCTGGCTGATCCGGTCCATCTCCTCGTTGCCCCGCTCCAGCACGTCGGCGACATGCTCGACCACTTCCTCCAGCACGGCGACGAAAATCTCGCTGCTGGTGGCCGCCAGGGCGTTCGCGTTCGCGATCCCCTTCGCCCGCTCGATCGCCTGGTCGAAGATCGGCGCATCGAGGTAGTGCAACGTGACCAAACGGTGCGGCTGCAGCACGAGGCCCACCGGCACCGACCGGGTCGGCTCGCCGTGCTGATAGGGCGTGAGCACCGGAAAGCTCATGAACAGGGCGCCGCCTTCCACATAGAGCCGGCTGGAGGTCTCGATCTCCTGCAGGTCCTCGAGTCGGGGCAGGTGCAGCCCGGTCGCCACCTCGGCCTCGCGCAGCCGCGCCTCGTCGGCTTTGTGCAGATCGATCCATAGCTCGCCGCGCGCCGCCGGAACGTGCTCAAGCGTCGTGCCCATCGTATCCCCACTGGTGTGCCGCCATTGGCCGCGGGGCTACAACGGCCACACCGGCGAGTCCAGTGATGTGCGAATGCCACAGCTCGGCTTTCCATGGCGCCGATTCGGCGTGTAGAACCCAATCCATGCCTCGCACTGCACGCCCGGAATTCCCGCCCCCCGCCCTTATCACCGACACCGCCGACCTGGACGCGCTGTGCACCCGCCTGCGCACCCAGAGCTTCGTCACGGTCGATACCGAATTTATGCGCGAGCGCACCTACTGGCCCGAGCTATGCGTGGTCCAGTTGGCCGGCGAGACGGAGGTGGCCGTGGTCGACGCGCTCGCCCCCGGCCTCGACCTCGCCCCGCTGGGCGCCCTGCTGGCCGACACCGCGGTGGAAAAGGTGTTCCACGCCGCCCGCCAGGACATCGAGATTTTCGTTCTCCGCTTCGGCGACGTGCCACGGCCGCTGTTCGACACCCAGGTCGCCGCCATGGTGGCCGGGTTCGGCGACCAGGTGGGCTACGATTCGCTGGTCTCCGCCCTCACTGGCGGCCACATCGACAAGGCACATCGCTTCAGCGACTGGGCGGCCCGCCCACTCTCCCCCGCCCAGATCACCTACGCTGCCGCCGACGTGACCCATCTGCGCCGCGTCTACGAGCGGCTGCGGGCGCGGCTGGAGAAGGACGGGCGGCTGGAATGGGTGGCTGAGGAGATGGGGGTGCTCGCCGACCCCGCCACCTACCGCCCCGACCCCGAGCTGATGTGGGAACGGCTGCGGCCACGCACCACCAACCGCCGCATGCTGGGGCTGCTGCGCGCCATCACCGCCTGGCGCGAGCGCGAGGCGCAGCGCGCCAACATCCCGCGCAGCCGCATGCTCAAGGACGAAACGCTGCTGGAACTCGCGGCCACCGCCCCGGAAACGCCCGAACAACTGGCCCGCGCCCGCGGCATCACCCGCGGCTTCGCCGAGGGCCGCATCGGCGCCAGCCTGCTCGCGGCGGTCGCCGAGGCGCGGGCGCTGCCCGAGGAGGCCCTGCCGGCGGTCCCGAGTTCGCGCGACGGGTTGCGCCCCTCGCCCGCCCTGGTGTCGCTGCTGAAAGTCCTGCTCGCCGCCAAGTGCGAGCAGCACCATGTCGCCCCCAAGCTGGTCGCCTCCAGCGACGACATCGACCGCATCGCCGCCGAGGAATCGCCCGACCTGCCGGTGCTGCATGGCTGGCGGCAGGAGGTGTTCGGCGCCGACGCCCAGGCCCTCAAGCAGGGCCGCATCGCCCTCGGCGTGGAGGGCAAGCGCATCCGGCTGATTGCAGTGCCGGGCTGACCCCGGCTTACTGCGCCGCCGCTTCGGTCCCCGGCGGCTATGCCGCCACTTCGGTCATCGAATCCAGCCCCATCGCCTGGCCCAACCGTTCCAGCCGCCGTGTCACGCTCTCGCCGGCGAACACGCCGCTGACCTCCGACAGGCGCAGCGTCAGCACGTGGTTGGCCCGCAGCGCCGTCCCGGCCAGCAGGTCGGGCGTGCCGGCCGACAGCGTGTACGCCAGCCGCATCGCCACCCCCAGGATGGTGGCCCGCCGCGTCGCCTCGTCGCTGAGCAGCAGGCGCGCGGTGGCCAGGAACGGGGCCTCCGGCTCGGCCTCGTAGCGCAGCGCCAGAGTCAGGCCCAGGAAGGCGCGCGCATGGTGGTCCAGCCCAATGCCGGGCTGGCGCAGGATGCGCAGGAAGGCCTGCTCGGCGCGGTATTCCGGGTGCTCGTGGCTGCCGATGTCCGACATCCAGCAGGCCGCCTCGCGCAGCCGCCGCGCGTCGTCCGCCTCGCCGGGGAACAGCGGGTCGGTCCAGGCCAGCAATGCCGGCGGCAGCGCCGGATCGCGGCCGAACCGGCGCGCATACTCCATCCCCGCCGCCAGCAGCGAGTCGCGCGCCCGCTCCTGCGGCGACACCAGCTGCGTGTACCAGCCCTCGTGCAGCCCGTTGGCGCTGAACACCACCCGCCGCGCCCCGGTGCTGCGCAGCACCCGGCGCAGCACCACCGCGGCGAAGGGCAGATCCTCCACGCGCCGGCGCGGCACCCCGGGCATGCGCTCCAGCGAGCGCCGCGACGCCCCGGCGATCACCCCGGTCAGGTCGCGCGCTTCCTCGCGCCCGATCGTGTAATGGTGCACCATGTTCAGCGGATAGTTGGTCTGGGCGATGTGGATGCGCGCCAGCGCCCGCCAGGCCCCGCCCACCAGGTACAGGTCGCGCCCGGCCGCTTCCGACACGAACGGCACGCCGGCGAGGTCGGCCTCGACAATGGCGCGCGCCTGCAGCAGATCGCCGCCCGACCGCTCGGCCAGCCGGATCACCCCCAGGCGGAGCGTTGTCGCCGCCCCGCGCTGGCCGTGGTCAAGCCGCACCAGTTCCAGCGAGCCGCCGCCGATATCGGCCAGGATGCCGTCAGCGGAGGGGATACCGCACAGCAGCCCCGCGGCCGACAGCGCCGCCTCTTCCTCGCCGCTGAGAATACGGACCGGAACCCCCGGCATCCGCGCCTGCAGACCGGCCACGAACGCCGCGCCATTCTCGGCGTCGCGCACGGCGGCGGTCCCCAGCACCTCGAAGGGGCTCGCCCCCATGGCCCGCGCGATGGCCGCATAACGGTTCATCACCGTCGTAGCCTGCGCCATCGCGTCCGGGTTCAGCTGCCCGGTGGCCTGCAGCCCGCGGCCAAGCCGCAGCACCGCCTTTTCGTTGAAGATCGCCGCCGGATTGCGCCCGCGCCCCTCGAACACGACGAGGCGCACGGAATTCGAGCCGAGATCGACCATGGCGCAGCGCGGCAGGTCGGCAGGAGGCGTGTATGGCATGTCAGACGCCACCCGTGACCGGCCGGCGCGTCCGCGTCAACACCATCTTTTTTTCTCGCGCGCGGAGCCGCCCCACCACCCCCGCGCGCGATACCAACGGCATCAGTCCTCCAGAATCCGGTCCTGTCGGTGCGCCGGCTCGCCAGGCCCCGGCACCGCTGCCGCATGCGCCGCCGAACCGCGGCCGGACAGCGACGGGTTGGTCATGAAATACTCGTGCGCCGACACCCGCTTGGTCGCCGCAACCGGCCCCACGCGGCGCCAGGCCGCATCGACGCCCAGTTCCCAGGACTGCTCGGTGTCGCGCAGGTTCACCACCATGATCTGGTCCAGCACCTGCCGGTGCACCGTTTCATTGTGGATCGGCACCAGCGTCTCGACCCGCCAGTCCATGTTGCGGGTCATCCAGTCCGCCGAGCTGATATAGACCTGGGCCTGCCGGCTCGGCAGCCGGCGGCCGTTGCCGAACACGCAGATCCGGCTGTGCTCCAGGAAGCGTCCGACGATCGACTTGATCCGGATGTTCTCCGACAGCCCCGGCACCCCCGGCCGCAGGCAGCAGATGCCGCGCACCACGGCGAGCACCTTCACCCCCGCCTGCGACGCCGCATACAGCCGGTCGATCAGCTCATCGTCCACCAGGCTGTTCAGCTTCAGCCAGATCGTCGCCGGCTGCCCTTGCTGGGCGAAGGCGATCTCGCGGTCGATCAACCCCTCCAGCGTCGGCCGGATGGTCAGCGGGCTGAACGCCACCGCGTCCATCCGCTCCGGCCGCGCATAGCCGGTCATGTAGTTGAATAGCCGCGCCGAATCGCGCGTCAGGTCGGGATCGCAGGTGAAGAACGACAGGTCGGTGTAAATGCGCGCGGTGATCGGGTGGTAGTTGCCGGTGCCGAAATGCGCATAGGACCGCATGGTCCCGCCCTCGCGGCGCACCACCAGGCTCAGCTTGGCGTGCGTCTTCAGCTGGGTGAACCCATAGACCACCTGCACCCCGGCCGATTCCATCGACCGCGCCAGACGAATGTTCGCCTCCTCATCGAAGCGGGCGCGCAGTTCCACCAGGGCGGTAACCGACTTGCCGGCCTCCGCCGCCTCGATCAGCGCCTTGACGATCGGGCTGTCACGGCTGGTGCGGTAGAGGGTTTGTTTCACCGCCACCACGCTCGGGTCCTGCGCGGCCTGCCGCAGGAACTGCACCACCACGTCAAAGCTCTCGAACGGATGGTGGACGATGATGTCCTTGGCGCGGATCGCGGCGAAGCAGTCGCCGGCGAAATCGCGGATACGCTCGGGGAAACGCGGCGTGTACGGCTGGAACAGCAGATCCGGTCGGTCATCGACGATCAGCTGCTTGAGATCGGCGATGCCGAGGATGCCGTCATGCACGAACACGTTCTGGCTCGACGCTTCCAGCTCGTCGATCACCAGCTCGCGCAGATGCAGCGGCATCGCCGCCTCGACCGACAGGTGGATTGCCACCCCGCGCCGCCGCCGCTTCAGCGCCGTCTCGTAGGACCGCACCAGGTCCTCCGCCTCCTCCTCGTATTCCACGTCGGTGTCCCGGATCAGCCGGAACATGCCGTGGCCCTGCAGCTTGAAGCCGGGGAACAGGCGGTGCAGGAACCGCACCACCAGATGCTCCAGCATGACGAAGCGGATCGGTCCGCCGCTGGCGGGCAGGCGCACGAAGCGCTCGATCTGGCTGGGCAGCGGGATCAGGGCGCGCATGTTGTGCGCGTCCTCGGCCCGCAGCAGCGCCAGCGCCATCACCAGGCCCATGTTGGGAATGAACGGGAACGGGTGCGCCGGGTCCACCGCCAGCGGCGTCAGCACCGGGAACACCCGCTCCATGAACCACGCTTCCAGCCACTGGCTGTCCGCCTCGCTCAGCGCCGCCGGCTCGCAGACCTCGATCCCAACCCCGGCCAGCAGCCCGCGCAGTTCCACCCACACCCGGTGCTGGTCGGCCATCAGCCGCTCGGCCCGCGCCTCCACCTCCAGCAATTGCTGCGCCGGCGTGCGCCCGTCGGGCGAGTGCGCGGTCACCCCCGCCTTGGCCTGACCGATCAACCCGGCCACGCGGACCGACCAGAATTCGTCGAGGTTGGAGGCGCTGATCGACACGAAGCGCAGCCGCTCCAGCAGCGGGTGGCCCGGGTTCTCGGCCTCCTCCAGCACGCGCTGGTTGAAGTCGAGCCAGGACAGCTCGCGGTTGATGAAGCGATGCGGATCGGCCGGCCCGATGGCCGGTATCGCCGGCGCGGGGGTGGCGGTCGCGCCGACCGGGGCATCGGGCGGGAACTCGGGCGTCACCACGGCAGCGGCACCGCCCGGAACGTGCATGGAATCGAACTGGTTCATGAAGCGATCCTACAGGAGCCGGTCTGGCTCGGGGCAGGCGTTGCTACCAGTATTGGCGGAAACGTCATCGTCCGGAAACCGGACTGCCACATCTCCCTGCAGTCCCGCCACCACGGCCTGGGCGAGTGCCCGGGTGACCGGCCCGCCCCCCGCCAGGGCGGCGCGGTCCAGCCGGGCCACTGCCTCGCGGATCGCTCCCTGCGACCGCGGCAGGCGCAGCCTCAGCCAGTCCTGCAGCGGCTCGGCCACCGCCAGTTGCCGCTCCGCCAGCAGCCGCGCCAGCAGGCCGCGCAGCAGCCCGTCCTCGGCCGGGCCGATCCGCACCGCGGTGGTGGCGCGCAGCCGGCTGGCCAAGTCGGGCAGCACCGCGTTCCAGCGCGCCGGCGCCGCCCGCCCGGCCAGCAGAACCGGTAGCCCGGCCTCGCCGGCGGCGTTCAGCAGGTGCAGCAGCGGGCGCTCCGGGGCGGCGTCGGCATCGTCCACCGCCACCGGACCTTCGGGCGGGCGCCCCGGCAGCAGCGGGCCGGCCAGCCGCTCCGCCTGGTGGCGCTCCGCCCAGAGATGCAGCAGATGGGTTTTGCCGCATCCCTCCGGCCCCCACAGTGCCAGCCGTCCGCCCGGCCAGGATGCGGTATGGCGCAGCCACTCCAGCGCCTCGGCGTTCGAGTCGGCCGCCAGGAACTCGAACGCCCGGTAATGCGGCGCGTGCGGAAACGGCAGCGCCAGCTGGCGCGGCAGCAGGACAGGGTCAACCGCCGCGGTGTCGCTCAGGGCGCGCTCTCCTCACGTGGCGGTGGTTCAAGGTACAACTGGCTGTGCAGGTAGCGCTGCAGCCAGAACCGGCACAGCACGCCGATCACCGCCGCCGCCGGCACCGCCAGCAGCACGCCGAGAAAACCGAACGCCGCCCCGCCGGCGAACAGGGCGAAGATCACCCACACCGCGTGCAGTTCCACCCGGTCGCCCAGAAAGCGTGGATAGATGACGTAGGCCTCCAGGGTCTGCCCGGCGATGAACACGCCCACCACGATCAACACCTCCGTCCAGGAGGAAAACTGCACCAGTGCCAGCCCGATCGAGGTCACCGCCCCGGTGATGGTGCCGACATAGGGGATGAACGAGAGCGCCCCCGCCGACAACCCGACGATCAAGCCGAGATCGAGCCCCGCCAGCGACAACCCGGTGGCATAGAACAGCGCCAGCACGATGCAGCACAGCGCCTGCCCGCGCAGCCAGGCGGACAGGATGCGGTCCACCTCGCGCGCCTGCGCCCGCAGCACCGAAACATACCGCCGCGGCAGCCAGCCGTCGATGCGCGCGACCAGGGCGGGCCAGTCGCGCAGCAGATAGAACGCCACCACCGGCGTCACCAGCAGCAGCGTCAGCACGTTGAACAGCGCGAAGCCGCTGCCGATCACCCGGCTGATCGCCGTCGCCAGCACCGACAGCATCGTCCCGGCCTGCCCGGCTATCAGGTCGCGCAGATTCTCATCCACAAATTTCGGTCCCAGCCGCTGCTGCAGATGGGTGATGACCTGGGTGGCGAGGCTGCGGATCGCCTCGACATAGTCGGGCAGGCGGCTGATCAGGATGCCGATCTGCGCCAGGATCAGCGGATACAGCAGCAGCGCCACCAGCAGCCCGACCGCCATCAGGGCGACGATCAGCAGCAGCGCCGCCGCGCTGCGCGGCATGCCGGCGCGGGTCAGCCGGCTGGCCGGCGGGTCGAGAAAATAGGCCGTGCCGGCCGCCGCCACGAAGGGCAGCAGCACGGCGGCGAACAGTTGCAGCGATACCCAGGCGCCGGCCAGCAGAGCCGCCAGAATGGCCAGCCGCTGCATGCGGGTGGTGCCGGGCCGCGGCCCGGCCGGCGCCGGCTCGGGCAGACGCGGGGGAACGACGACCGGTGCGTTCACCGCACCCGCGCCCCCGTCCACACATAGGCCGCCCCCGAAGCCAGCGTGCTCGCCGCCACCGCCCAGGTCAGCCCCAGCGTCACCAGCGGCCAGAGCCACCCGGTGGCCAGCATCGCCAGCGTCAGCCCCACCAGCAGCAGTTGCAGCAGGGTGTTCAGCTTGGACACTTTCAGCGGCCGGATCACCACCTTCTGGCCGGTCACCGACAGCAGCATCACGCCGCCGACGATCACCATGTCGCGGAACACCACCAATATCGCCAGCCAATCCGGCAATTGGTGCACCGCCGCCAGGGTGACGTACATCGACACCAGCAGCAGCTTGTCCGCCACCGGGTCGAGCATGGTGCCGACCGTGGTCGGTCCGCGCCGGCGCGCCAGCCAGCCATCCACCCCATCCGATACGCCCGCCGCCACGAACAGCCAGAACGCCGCCGGGAACTGCTCGCGCAGCACCAGCCACACCGCCGCGGGCACGGCACAGAGCCGGGCAAACGTGATGATGTTGGGCAGGTTGACCACCGCGTTTCCGCCCGGACGCGGCAACGGCGCCCCCTCAGGCATCGCGGCCCCCCGCACAGGTTGCGCCCCGGCGGTCGCCATGGTTCCTTGCGCCCCCCTTTTCTGTCATGGTCCGAACCGTCATGGACGCATCATATCGAGGTCCCGCATGGCAAGCATGACCTATCGTGCGGCCGGTGTGGACATCGACGCCGGCGACGCCCTGGTCGAGCGCATCAAGCCGCTCGCCCGCGCCACCGCCCGCCCCGGCGTGCTCGGCGGCATCGGCGGCTTCGGCGCGCTGTTCGACCTGAAGGCGGCCGGCTTCCGCGACCCCGTTCTGGTGTCCTCCACCGACGGGGTCGGCACCAAGCTGCGCCTCGCCATCGACACCGGCCAGCATGACACCGTCGGCATCGACCTGGTCGCCATGTGCGTCAACGACCTGGTCGTGCAGGGGGCCGAACCGCTGTTCTTCCTCGACTATTTTGCCACCGGCCGGCTGGCGGTCGCGCAGGCCGCGCGGGTCATCGCCGGCATCGCCGAGGGCTGCCGCCTGGCCGGCTGCGCGCTGGCCGGCGGCGAGACCGCCGAGATGCCCGGCATGTATTCCGCCGGCGACTATGACCTGGCCGGCTTCGCGGTGGGTGCTGCCGAGCGCGACTCGCTGCTGCCGAAGGACGTGGCGGCCGGCGATACGGTGCTCGGGCTGGCCAGCAGCGGCGTGCATTCCAACGGTTTCTCCCTGGTGCGCCGCATCGTAGAGGGCGCCGGTGCCGGCTGGACCGCCGCCGCCCCGTTCACCGTGGGCGCGACGCTGGGCGAGGCGCTGCTCGCGCCCACCCGCATCTATGTGCGCTCGCTGCTGGCGCTGCACCGGGCCGGGCTGATGAAGGCCGCCGCCCACATCACCGGCGGCGGCCTGCCCGGCAACCTGCCGCGGGTGCTGCCTGCCGGCACCAGCGCGGTGCTGGACGGCGGCACGTGGAAGCTGCCGCCGGTGTTCGGCTGGCTCGCCCGCAGCGGCGGCGTGCTGCCGCACGAGATGCTGCGCGTGTTCAACTGCGGCATCGGCATGGCGGTGGTCACCGCCGACCCCGCCGCCGCCCGCGCCGTGCTGGAGGCGGCGGGCGAAACCGTGTTCACCATCGGCCGCATCGAGGCCGCCGACCCGGCCGCCGCGCCGGAAACCCGCATCGCCCTGCCGGCGGACTGGCTGGCGTGAAACGCCGCATCGGTATTCTGATTTCCGGCCGCGGCTCCAACATGGAGGTGCTGCTGCACGCCGCCGCCGATCCGGCCTACCCGGCCGACATCGTGCTGGTGCTGTCCAACAATCCCGACGCCCCCGGCCTTGACATCGCCCGCGCGGCCGGCATCGCCGCCGCCGCCATCGACCACCGCCCGTACCGCCGCGACCGCGCCGGCCATGAGGCCGCCCTGGCCGAGGCGCTGGAGGCGGCCGGCGTGGAGATTGTCTGCCTCGCCGGCTACATGCGGCTGCTGACGCCGTTTCTGGTCGCCCGCTACGGCGGCCGGATGCTGAACATCCACCCCAGCCTGCTGCCGGCATTTCCCGGCCTGGACACGCATGCCCGCGCGCTTGCCGCCGGGGCGAAGCTGCACGGCTGCACCGTGCACTTGGTCACCGAGACAATGGATGACGGCCCCATCCTCGCCCAGGCCGCGGTGCCGGTGCTGCCGGGCGACGATGAAACCACGCTGGCCGCCCGCGTGCTGGCGCAGGAACACGTGCTGTACCCGCTCGCGCTGCGCGCCTTCATCGACGGCCCTGCCGCGCTGCCGTCGCCCGCGGCGGCGCTGGTCAACCCCTTGCCGGCGCCTTGTGGCGGCACCGAAATCAGCGGCAACGGTGACACCCGGAGCACGCGAGAAGGGGCAGCGATGAGCGACCTGTATGACCGCGACTTTTACGCCTGGGCCAACGAGCAGGGCGAATTGCTCCGCGCCGGCAAACTGTCGGCCGCCGACATCGAGCACATCGCCGAGGAAATCGAGAGCATGGGCCGCAGCGAAAGGCGCGCGCTGATCAACAGCCTGGCCGTGCTGCTGGCTCACTTGCTGACCTGGGAGCACCAGCCTGAGCGGCGCGACCGAGGCTTGCTGCTGACAATCCGCGAGCAACGCCGTCAGGTGGCCGACGTGATGGCTGACAGCCCAAGCCTGCGCGCCCGTCTCGCGGACATCCTCGCCGACGCCTATGGCGGCGCCCTGCTGGCCGCGCAGCGTCAGACCGGCCTGTCGGAGGACACCTTCCCCGCCGTATGCCCGTGGACATACGACGAGGCGATGCGCGACGAGGTTTGAGGCGGCCCGGCCTCAGCCGACGATCTCAATTCCCGAAAAGAAGAACGCGATCTCGGTCGCGGCGTTCTCGGCGCTGTCCGAGCCGTGCACCGAATTGGCCTCGATGCTCTCGGCGAATTCCTGCCGGATGGTGCCCGGCGCCGCATTGGCCGGGTTGGTGGCGCCCATGATCTCACGATTGCGCGCGACCGCCCCCTCGCCTTCCAGCACCTGCGCCACCACCGGACCCGACACCATAAAGGTGACGAGGTCACGGAAAAAGCCGCGCTCACGGTGCACGCCATAGAACGCCTCGGCCTGCGCCACCGACAATTGCAGCCGCTTCTGCGCGATGATGCGCAGGCCGGCTTCCTCGAACTTCGCGTTGATCTTCCCGGTCAGGTTGCGCCGCGTGGCGTCCGGCTTGAGGATGGAAAGCGTGCGCTCGGTCGCCATGGAAGGCTCCTTTGGGTTGGTCGGGTGCGTGGCGCGGCGCTTTAGAGCACGGGCCGGCTGGCTGCAACCCTGGGGGGCCAGGGCCAATCGAATGAAGGCGAATGATCAAAAACCAGTGGCAAGGATCATGCTCGACCGGTCAGGCGACCGCTGATCATGTCGTGACGAAGGCAATACCCATTGGTTAGAAACGTTGCTCCGAACATGCTGCACCTGCGCGCCGCCATTTTTTGAGCAGCTTCGACCAATCACCGGCCCAACATGCAGCGCTGCCACAAGCTCCTTCCGGCTCAGCCATGGTACCGTCTACGCGTAGCAGGCCGATTCGTTGATGGATGGTAATCCGACAATGTTCAAGAGCCGTGACCACCCACCCGAATGGGGATGAACAGCATTCGGTGCATGCCGGCGAGTCTCCGACTTTGTTCAACATTCCGGTAACTTACCATTGAAGCCAGCCACACCACAATCGAAATGCCGGCAAGAATCGCCAATTGCCCGGTGCGACTGAGATCATTTCCTGTAAAATGCAGGAATATTCCGATTACTATAATGTGCACAAGATACGTCGAAAAAGATTCATCGCCGAGGCGCACCAGATTTCTCACAATAGCGAAGCTGGTGTTGACATATGGTTCGCTCAAAACTGCCAACAAAACAATCCAACCCGCGAGAGGCTCCTTAACGAAAGGATAATGTTTGTGCAGCATGAATACAAACACAGCAACGATGACAGCAGTCAACGCGACAGCGAGCGCCCGATATCTCGAGAGAAATCTCGTCGTATGTTCGTTGGTAGCTAAGAATGCAATCAAAAAACCCTGGATAAATTCAAATAGAAGTGGATTTGAGGCGACGCTCGAATATGCCACATTTTTTGGATAGACCAAAGGTAAAATAAGTATAACAACAAAACACAACGGAATGGCAAATCGTTTGTTTATAAGCAAGCAGATCGCCAATGTAGCATAAAAAAACATCTCGAAGTTCAGCGTCCATCCCACGGTAAGCAAAGGAATGATACCGATACCGGACGGATTTTCAGTCGGAACAAAGAATAATGAGCACGCCAGAGATTCAAAATTGTATGTTGAAAATGCAAATGTCGTTGGAAAAAAGAAAAGAAAAACCGGTATAGTCAAGGTGTACAGCCAGTATGCCGGAACGATGCGGAATATCCTGCCAATCATGAAAGACCTGGCAGTCTGCTTCCTTCCCGTTGCGATGATGTACATCACGAAGCCACTGATCACAAAAAACACGTCAACGCCGAAGGAGCCATATATACCGAAAAATTTTCCAATAATATTATCGGTTTTCCATGAGAAATACATCGCTATGAAGTGATGATATACAACCATCCACGCCGCAAATGCGCGTAGAATCTGTATAGAATTGAACTTCTGTGTTGCTGGATGGCGTATCATGGCGCCTCAAACGTCCTCAAACGTATTGTTGTTGGAGCATATAAGCGTATTTGTCAGCCACCGAAACGAAATCCCGAAACCATGCGAGATCGAATCGAACGCCGAATGCGCCTTCCTTGATCCGTCCTGGGCCGGGTTATGTCTATCCCGCCCGAACATTTTCTCACATGCATTGTGAAGATGCACACGATTTTTTGAACGCAATCCAACCACTCCGCCCACTACCGACGGCGGACGGATGGGTAAGCCAAGCGCCACCCACCACCGCAAGCCTCTGTTTGCACAGGCATTTCCGGCTCACGCACTCCGCCGCTTTCTACCACTTCTCGCCATCGCCGAGGAAAGCGCCAGTTGCGATGGCGGATGGCGCTTCGCTTATCCGCCCAACAATCGTCGGCTCTCGGTATACATCCGCTCGCCACCCAAAACAGCCCTTCAACCCGCCACCGAATCACACCCGCCACCCCCCCTCACCCAAACGGATCAAACCCAACCCCCGGCGGGTCCAGCCGGAGCGGCCCCGGCGGCAGAATGCGTGTCACGATCTCGCCGTCCTCGGCGCGGCGATGATGCACCAGCACAAGGCGGTCCGCATCGACCAGCAAATAATGGTGCAGCGACGGAATACGGAAATAGCCGATCAGTTTTCGCGTCGCGTCCACGCCGCTTGTGGAAGGCGAAAGAACTTCCACCACCAGCAGCGGATCAAGTCCCTTGATGGTATCGCCGGGCAATGCGTCGCCGCAGCGAAGCAGCGGGCTCGAACACCGTCCCGGCATCCACCGCGACTTCCATGCCGTCCGGAACGACCGTGCAGGGAAGGGCCGCCGCCTCGACCCCTCGACGAGGCGGCGATACACCGTGCCCTTGGCGAGCGCGTGCGACAGGCGTTCGGGGGCCATGGCGATGACCTCGCCGCCGTACAGCTCATGGCGTTGCCCGTTCGGCTACGCCATCGCCCAGGCAATGAACGCGTCCGCCGTCATCGGGCCGCCTGCCGCCTCGCTCAAGCGAACAGACCCTCCAGCACGATCCCCGGCGGGTCCAGCCGCAGCGGTGCGTCGCCCAGGATGCGCGTCATGATCGCGCCGGCCTCGTCACGGCGATGGTGGACCACCACCCGCTTGTCGGCGCGGACGATCAGGTAGTGCCGCAAGGACGGGATGCGGAAATAGTCGGACAGCTTCAGCCCGACATCCACCCCGCGGGTCGATGGCGACAGCACCTCCACCAGAATAAGCGGGTCGGTCATGAACACCGTTCCGGGCGGCAGGGCCGGACCGCAGCGGACGGTGACGTCGGGCTGGTAGACCGTATGCTCGTCTACCCGCACCGTCACGCCATCGGTATAGGCCCGGCACGGCAGGCCGGCCGCCTCGATGGCACGGAACAGCCGCAGGAAGACCAGCCCCTTGGCCTCGGTGTGCTCGATCCGCTCCGGCGCCATGGCGATCACGGCACCGTCGGCCAGCTCGTAGCGCTCCCCCTCCGGGCGCTCCATCGCCCAGGCGATGAACGCCTCCGCCGCCATCCGTCCCGGCGCTGCCTCGCTCATCGGACACCTCCGCCCCTACCCTAGCACATCCCCGCCCGGCTTGCCCCCGCCCCCGCCGCGGGCTAGAAGCCGCCGCTCCCCGTTAGTCCCCGAGAGACCCCGCCCCATGAAGCAGCAGGCGAACCTGATCCGCGCCGGCCAGGTGATTGAGCACGAAGGCCGCCGCTGGACCGTGCTCAAGCAGCAGATCATTACCCCCGGCAAGGGCGGCGCGTTCATCCAGGTGGAAATGCGCGACCTCAAATCGGGCAGCAAGACCAACGAGCGCTGGCGCACCGCCGACACCGTCGAGCGGCTGCTGACCGACAACAAGGAGTTCACCTACTCCTACACCGACGGCACCAACATCGTGCTGATGGACCCCGAAACCTTCGAGTCCACCCACGTGCCCACCGAACTGCTCGGCGACGCCGCCCCCTTCCTGCAGGACAACATGACCATCACCGTCGACCTGGTCGAAGGTGAGCCGGTCGCCCTGCACCTGCCGCAGACCGCGGTGCTGGAAGTGGTCGAGGCCGACCCGGTGGTGAAGGGCCAGACCGCCTCCTCCTCCTACAAGCCGGCCAAGCTCTCCAACGGCGTCAAAACGATGGTGCCGCCCTTCGTCGAGGCCGGCGAGAAGATCGTCGTGCGGATCGAGGATGCCAGCTACATGGAGCGGTTCAAGGGCTGATCCGGCCCGCGGGACCCCCAAGCCATGGCGTTGCGCCTGTCCGCCCACATGACCGTGATGCAGAACGCCGCCGCGCGCGCTGCCAAACGTCTGCTGCGCGACTTCAACGAGGTCGAGCAGTTGCAGGTGAGCATGAAAGGCCCCGGCGACTTCGTCAGCCAGGCCGATCTGCGCGCCGAGCAGATATTGCGCGACGACCTCAACAAGGCCCGGCCCGGCTATGCCTTCCTGTTCGAGGAATCCGGCGCCTCCGGCAGCGACAACTGGACCTGGCGCTGGGTGGTGGACCCGCTCGACGGCACCAGCAATTTCCTGCACGGCATCCCGCATTGGGCGATTTCCATCGGGCTGGAGCACCGCCTGCCCGACGGCGGCAGCGAGCTGGCCGCCGGGCTGGTCTATGCGCCGGCCGTCGATGAGATGTTCTGGGCGGAAAAGGGCGGCGGCGCCTTCCTCAACGACCGCCGCCTGCGCGTCTCCGCCCGCCGTGACCTCAAGGAAGCCATCTTCGCCACCGGCATCCCGTTCGCCGCGGTGGCGCCGCGCCACCGGCTGGCCTTCGCCCGCACGCTCGGCGTGCTGATGCCGCAGGTGGCCGGCATCCGCCGGTTCGGCGCGGCGGCGCTCGACCTCGCCTGGACCGCGGCCGGCCGCTACGACGGCTTCTGGGAGTTCGGACTGAAGCCATGGGACATCGCCGCCGGGCTGCTGATCGTGCGCGAGGCCGGCGGCTACGTGACCGACCCGCAGGGCGGCGACCCGCGGATCAGCGGCGACGTGGTGGCGGCCAACCCGCATCTGCACGCCGCCCTGCGCGAGGCCGCCGCGAACGGGCTGGCGGCCGGCGAGGCGAGGGCGTCCTGAACGCCGCCCTCACCGGCCTGCGTTGAGCATCGATTGCCCTTCAGCTAGGGTGGCTGGACCCATGCGAATACATTCCATCGTCCTAGCCCTCGCCTGCGCCGGCACGATCGCGTTCGTGCCGCGGTTCGCCGCTGCCCAGGCCAGCATGGATCAGCGCGCGCTCGAGCCGTTGCAGAAATCCACGCAGAAATCCACGCCCAGCCCGGAGCCGGCCAAGCCCGCCAAGCCGCCGCACAAGCACCCGGCCCACCCGGCGCCGTCGCACCCCTCCGCAACGACGCACGCCACCGGCAAGTCCACGGCCAAGCCGGCGGCGGCGACTCCGAATGCCGCGTCCCACCCGGCCGCGCCCGTTGCAGCCTCCACCCCACCGGCCGCAATCGCCATCGCAGCGCCCGTTCCAGCGGCCCCCGCCCCAGCTGCACCTGTCCCACCTGCCCCCGTCCCAGCGGCCCCCATCGCAACCCCCACCCCGCCTGCCGCCGCCCCCGTCGCCCCCCCTGCCACCGTCGCCCCCCCTGCCGCCGTTGCCGCGCCCGCCCCGGCGGCGCCGCCGCCACAGGTTCGGGTGTCGCCGGTGCCGCCCCCGGCTCGCGCCCCGACCGGGGCGCCACAGGTTCGGGTTCCGCTCACGCCCCCGCCGGCACCGCACGTGCCGCCGCCGCTGATCGTTCCGATCCGCCCGCCGGCCCCGCCCGCGCCGGCCCCGGTCGCCGCCGACGCCCCCGGCGCCGCGGCGAAAATCCAGGGCGGGCTGCGGGTCACCTTCGGCGAAGGCCGCGCCGACCTGAACCCGGGCACCGAATCGGCGCTGCGCACGCTCGCGAAAGGCGCCCCCGCCGAGACCGCCTTCACCGTGGTCGCCTTCGCCCCCGGCACCCCGGAAGACCCTTCCACCCCGCGGCGCCTCTCGCTCTCGCGTGCCCTGACGGCGCGGTCCGCGCTGATCGCCGCGGGCATCCCCTCCGTGCGGGTTTACGTGAAGGCCCTCGGCGCCAGCCGCGGCGTGGAGGAGGGCCCGGCCGATCGCGTCGATATCATCCTCGAGGCCCCAACCCCTCCGGCTCCCACAACACCGGCCCCCACAACACCGGTAAAATCGGCCCCATGACCCGCCCGACCACCTATCTGCTGCGCATGCTGGCCTTCCTGGCCGCGGTGCTTGTCCTGGCCGGTCTGCTGGGGCAGCCGCTGGTGGTCGCCTTCATGGCCAACCCGCTGCTCAACGGCCTCATCCTGCTGGTGCTGTTTCTCGGCATCACCTGGAACATGCGCCAGGTCACCCGCCTCTCCCCGGAGGTCACCTGGCTGGAGACCTTCCAGAAGGCGCGCCCCCGCCTGGCCAATCTGCCGGCGCCGCGGCTGCTGGCGCCGATGGCCAACATGATGGCCGCCCGCGCCGCCAAGGCGCGTGAGGCCGGCAGCAACGCCAGCGACCGGTTCACCATCTCCGCCCCGGCGATGCGCTCGCTGCTCGACAGCATTGCCAGCCGGCTCGACGAATCGCGCGAGTTGTCGCGCTACATGACCGGCCTGCTGATCTTCCTGGGCCTGCTCGGCACGTTCTGGGGGCTGCTGCTCACGGTCTCCTCGGTGGGCGACGTCATCACCTCGATGTCGGTCGGCTCGGGCGACATCAACGCCCTGTTCGAGCAGCTCAAATCCGGCCTCGCGCGGCCGCTCAAGGGCATGGGCACGGCGTTCTCCTGCTCCATGCTCGGCCTGTCCGGCGCGCTGGTGCTGGGCTTCCTCGACCTCACCGCGGGTCAGGCGCAGAACCGGTTCTTCAACGAACTGGAGGAATGGCTGGCCGGCATCACCCGGCTGACATCGGGCGTGCTCGGCAGTGAAGGGGAAGGCTCGGTGCCGGTGTATGTGCAGGCGCTGCTGGAACAGACCGCCGAGAACATGGAGAACCTGCAGTTCATCCTCGCCCGCGGCGAGGACGGGCGGAATCAGGCCAACCAGGCCATGGTCAGCCTGACCGAACGCATCGCCACCCTGTCGGAGTCGATGCGCGCCAGCCAGCAACTGATGCTGCACATCGCCGAAGGCCAGCAGGCGATCGCCCCCGCCCTGGCCCGGCTCGGCGATCTGCAGACGCCGGAACACGGCCATGAGGAGGTGATGCGCGCCCATCTGCGCAACATCGAACTCTACCTGCAGCGCCTGCTCACCGAATCCGAGCAGGGCCGCGCCCAGAGCACCGCGGAACTGCGCAACGACATCCGTATTCTCACCCGCACCATCGCCGCCCTCGCCGAGGAGCCGCCGCGGTGAGCGGGGCCTGACCGATGGCGCTGCGCCGCCGCTCCGGCAATAACGACAGCCTGAATGCCTGGCCCGGCTATGTGGACGCGTTGTCCACCTTGCTCATGGTCATCATTTTCGTGCTGCTGGTCTTCGTGCTGGCGCAGGCCTTCCTGTCGGTGGCGCTGAGCGGGCGCGATCAGGCGCTCGAACGGCTGAACCGGCAGATGGCCGAATTGTCCGAGATGCTGGCGTTGGAGCGCGGGCAATCGACCGATTTGCGGCTGTCGCTCGCGCAGGTAAATCGCGACCTGCAGGCCGCCGCCACCGCCCGCGACCAGTTGGCCCAGCAACTGGCCGCGCTGCAAGCCGACCAGGACAAGCTGACGGCGGAGCGGGACGCGCTCAGGACCGAGCGTGACCGGCTGTCGGCGCGGCTGGCCGATGCGGCGCTGCAGACCCAGGCGGCGCAGTCGCGCGCCGAGGACCTCACCGGACAGCTCGCCGAGGCGGCAAAGCGCACCGAGGCGCTGGCCCAGGAAACCGCCTCCGCGGTAGCGCCTTTGGCCGAGGCGCGGCGGCAACTGGCCGAGGCAACCCGCCAGGCGGACGCCAGGGCCACGGAAATGGCCAGTCTGGCCGAGCAGGTGCGGACCCTGACGGCGCTGCGCGACGATCTGGAAAAACAGGCCCGCGACGCCGCCGCACGCGCCACCACAGAGGCCGACGCGCACGCCGCGGCGGTGACCCAACTGGCCGAGGAAAAGCGGCTCGGCGATACCGCGCGCGCCCAACTGGCGCTGCTGAACAAGCAGCTCGACGAATTGCGGGCGCAACTGACCGGGCTGCAGAAGGCGCTCGATCTGGCCGACGTTTCAGGCCGCGACAAAGACGCCAAAATCGCCGACCTGGGCAACCAGTTGAACGCGGCGCTGGCAAAGAAGGTGGAAGAACTGCAGCGCTACCGCAGCGAGTTTTTCGGCAAGCTGCGCGAGGTGCTGGCCAACCGGCCCGGCATCCAGGTGGTCGGCGACCGGTTCGTGTTCCAGAGTGAGGTGCTGTTCCCGGTGGGCAGCGCCGAACTGACCAATGCCGGCGCCGACGAGGTCAACAAGCTGGCCGAAACGCTGAAGCAGATCAGCGTGCAGATCCCCAAGGACGTTCACTGGGTGCTGCGGGTGGACGGGCATGCCGACCGCCAGCGCATCGAGGCCGGGCGCTGGGGCAGCAACTGGGAGCTTTCGGCCGGGCGGGCCATCACCGTCATCAAGCTGCTGGTCGCCGACGGCATTCCGCCGAACCGGCTGGCCGCCACCGGGTTTGCCGACAACCAGCCGCTCGACCCGGCTGATACGCCGGAAGCCTATGCCAAAAACCGGCGCATTGAGCTGCGGCTGACCGATCGGTGAGAAGGAAGGCCAGGGCTCTGCCCTGGACCCGCTAAGGGCGGAGCCCTTAGAACCCATTCGTTTAGAGGGTCTTGGGAAAGAGGGGGGTGAGGAGATGCATCGGCTCCTCCTCACCCCCCTCTTTCCCAAGACCCT
>CAIXDS010000190.1 GCA_903918195.1 uncultured Acetobacteraceae bacterium
CTCCGTCAACGTCACAGGCAGCTCCAGACGGACGTCATTGCCGTCCCGGGTGAAGAAACGGTGCGGTGCGATGGCGATCTCGACGAGCGCATCGCCGCTGGTGCCCCCATTCCAACCTGCGCCGCCTTGACCGCGAAGACGCAAGACCTGGCCGTCTGACGTACCTGGGGGTAATTTGACGTCCAGTGTTCGGCCGTCTGGCAAGGTCAGCCGCCGTGTTGCGCCTGTCACGGCATCGAGGAAATCGGTGGTAAAACTATACCGCTCGTCCTGGCCCCTGGCCGGGCCGTCTCCGCGGCTGCGGTGATCGCCGCCGAACATGGACCCGAACATGTCGCCGAGGTCCTGGGCGTTCCATCCGCTCGCGTCGGGACCGGCCGGGCTGTACCGCCGGCCAGGTGCGCCTTCGGCATAGTCCCGATAAGTGGGCTGCGGCGGACGCTCTTGCCCCGCCGCATCAATCTCACCTGCGTCAAATCGAGCGCGCTTGGCCACGTCGGAGAGAAGTTCGTTTGCAGCAGAGATCGTCTTGAACCGGTCTTCTGCCTTCGCATTGCCCGGGTTCAGGTCGGGGTGGTGCTTCTTGGCCAGTCCGCGGTAAGCTCGGCGAATATCGTCCTGGCTCGCATCGCGCTTCACGCCGAGCGTGGTGTATGGATCATCCATGCCGGTCCTTGTCGAATGCAAGTCGCCAAGGGCAGTTCACTGCAACCATCGCAGGCAGGCCGGCGACGCCCATTCCAACAAGGCGCGCAACGCTTCCGGAAGTAGGTCGGAGGGGGCCTCTGCAATCAAGCCAGATCCGAATGCGTTCGCCGCCGGGCTGTGCAGCCCGACGATTTCGCCCCCCGCCAGGAACGGGTCCATACGCTTCCCAAGAAGGCCGAGCACGATACCGTCCAGGACGTCTTCCGATCCGGTCGTGCCTAGTGTCGCCGGCACTCGAAGGGCGGGACGCCAATTCATGTCTATCGCCCACCCATCTGACCATTGTTCTTGAAATGCTGCTTCGTCTCTACCGAAGGGGGCCACGGAGGAGCGCCTCAGTAGTCCATGTCACCCATGCCGCCCATTCCACCACCGCCCTGCTGCTGGGATTGCGGACGCTTCTCCGGTCGCTCGGCTACCATCGCCTCGGTGGTGATAAGCAATCCGGCGACGGAGGCAGCGTTTTGCAGCGCAACCCGAACGACCTTGGTCGGGTCGATAATGCCGGCAGCGATTAGGTCCTTGTACTCGCCCGTTTGCGCGTCGTAGCCGAAACCGTAGTCCGTGTTTTCTAACACTTTGCCCCCGATCACAGCACCATCCTCGCCCGCATTTTCGGCGATCTGCCGCAACGGAGCCTGTACCGCCTTCCGCACCATTTCGACACCAAACTTCTGGTCGTGGCTGTCGGGATTGAGGGTGGAGAGGATTAGGCTGGCCCGGGCCAGTGCAACGCCGCCACCGGGCACGATGCCCTCCTCGACGGCCGCACGGGTCGCGTGCAGCGCGTCGTCGACGCGGTCCTTACGCTCTTTCACCTCGACTTCGGTGCTGCCGCCGACGCGGATCACCGCGACGCCGCCTGCCAGCTTGGCCAGACGCTCCTGCAGCTTCTCCTTGTCATAGTCGGACGTGGTCTCCTCGATCTGCGCTCGGATCTGCTCGACGCGTCCCTTGATCAGGTCATGCGTGCCCGCTCCTTCGATGACGGTGGTGTTCTCCTTCTCGATCAACACGCGCTTGGCCTGGCCCAGCATCGCCAAAGTGACGTTCTCCAGCTTGATGCCGAGATCCTCCGAAATCACCTGGCCACCGGTCAGGACCCCTATGTCTTCCAGCATTGCCTTGCGGCGATCGCCGAAACCAGGGGCCTTCACCGCTGCGACCTTCAGGCCACCGCGCAGCTTGTTGACCACGAGAGTGGCCAGAGCCTCGCCCTCAATGTCTTCGGCGATGATCAGCAGCGGCCGGGCGGACTGCACGACGGCTTCCAGCAACGGCAGGAGAACCTGAAGGCCCGAGAGCTTCTTCTCGTGGATGAGGATATACGGGTTGTCGAGATCGACTGTCATTTTCTCGGCGTTGGTGATGAAGTACGGGCTGAGATAGCCACGGTCGAACTGCATCCCTTCGACGACTTCGAGTTCGGTCTCCATGCCCTTGGCCTCTTCGACGGTAATGACACCCTCGTTGCCAACCTTCTGCATGGCCTCCGCGATCATGCGACCAATATCGGACTCGCCATTGGCGGAGATGGTCCCGACCTGCGCCGTCTCCGCCTGCGTGGTAATTTTCTTGCTGCGAGCGGCTAATTCCATCACCAGTGCGGCTACGGCCTTATCCACGCCGCGCTTGAGGTCCATCGGCGCCATTCCGGCGGCGACTGCTTTCACACCCTCGCGGACGATCGCCTGAGCCAGCACGATGGCCGAGGTGGTTCCATCGCCAGCGACGTCATTGGTTTTGCTGGCGACCTCACGCACCATCTGCGCGCCCATGTTTTCGAACTTTTCGGCCAGTTCGATCTCCTTGGCGACAGTGACGCCATCCTTGGTGATGCGCGGGGCGCCGAAGCTTTTGTCGATCACCACGTTGCGCCCCTTGGGGCCGAGCGTGACCTTGACCGCGTCGGCCAGGATATCCACGCCGCGCAGCATCCGGCTGCGTGCGTCTTCGCCGAAGCGAACGTCTTTGGCTGCCATGTGCTTATTGCCTCTTAATTGTTCGGGCGACTTTGGCGAGGGCGTGCGGCCCTTCGATGACGCCCATCAGATCGCTCTCCTTCATGATCAGGAGTTCCTCGCCGTCGAGCTTGACCTCGGTGCCGGACCACTTTCCGAACAGCACGCGATCTCCGGCCGCGACCTCGAGAGCCACGATGACGCCCTGCTCATTGCGAGCGCCTGGTCCGATTGCCACGACCTCGCCCTCCATCGGCTTCTCCTGGACCGTGTCCGGGATGATGATCCCACCGGCCGATTTCTCGAGCGCGGTGATACGCCGGACGACGACCCGGTCGTGCAATGGACGGAATTTCATTTTTCTCTTGCTCCAGAAATGCTTGGCGGAACGATTGACGAGATCGGGCCGATAACCTGTAAGTTTCGTAGGGGCGCTGACTCCGCGCGGACAGGCATGGGAATTGCCTACGGTGGTGATGATGAGGATGCACGACTATCAAGGTCGGCAGTCATTCGTCGGAGATATCTCACGTTCGTCGTGGCGGAAAAGCTGGGGGGCTGTTCAGCCCGAATAACAGTCATGGAAACCACGCCACCGCTTCTGGCGACGTGGCGTCGTATTGCTTTACCAGCCGTAATACGACGAATATCGAATCGGAACATATTCATATGGATATATGTAGCCATCATAGGGGTAGAACCCGCTGTCGAACGCTGCATCATCTTCCAGACTGCTCTTGGAGCGACGATGAACGGTCCCACCCAAGCTCTGCATCCGCGTATCGATTGCCGAAATCAAGTCTTCGCTGACATCGGCGATGACCGCGGATTGGCCGCGCGCAAGCACGAACCCCGCCTTGACTGCCGCTTATTGGCGAGTATCCGAGCGATTCAGGTCCACGGCACCGCCAATCACGGCGCCTGTGGCGGCCCCGATTGCTGCTCCGCTCGCAGCATCAATCGCGACACCTGCCGGTCCCGCCAGCACACCCAACAAGGCACCGATGCCCACACCCACGGCAGTCGCGAAGACCGGGTGCGTCTCCTTGGTGTCCACTTCGAAGCGTCCCCAGTCATCGCGATGAACCACCGCGGTGCCATGCTTCGTGATATCTCCGTCGTCGTCCAACTGCCAGAGTGCATGGAGACCCTTGTAGCCGGCTCCTGTGTTGTCGGAAACAACCGTTACGAAGTTGCGCATGGGGTCCTCCTACTTCTTCAGGGTTAGCGTGGAGCTAGCAGAACGCTTTGCGGCAACGGCTTCACTGATCTTTTGAGCGGAAGCGCGCGCGTCAGCGATTGCTTGCTGGATGGATGTCTCGGCGGCATGCCCCGAACTCTTGAGAGCTTCCGCCGCGTGCGTCGCTGTCGCTTCAAGATAGGTCGCAGCCTCTCCGAGAGACTTCTTCGTTGCCGCATTTTGTGCACCGAGCGACGCTTTGAGTGAATCCGCGATCGCTCTCGCTTTAAGCGGAATGGCCTCAAGATCGGCCTTTATCGCTCCGCCGCGTTTTGCCGCGGCGTCGCTGAGCGCACCATGCAGTTCCTGGGCAGCGGCTCGCGCATGGTCCAAAGCGTCCTTAACCCTCGCATGGGGAGCCGCAGTTGTCGAGTGAACGTGAGCAGTTGCAGACATGGTCAGTTCTCCAATTGTAAGCATGCGGGTGACACGGGTGCGTCAGAGGTTGGCTACGCGGCGAGCGCACTTGCATGCATATCCACGCGTGTGGCGTTTGTCGTGCCCAGGATCGTCTTGGCGCGGGCGATTTCCTCAGCGGGCCCATGCGCGGTCACGAGAAATCCGTCCGCCTTCAATGCGGTCTCGTAAGCAAGAACGCTGTCTTTCGGAATACCGCTGCTGTAAAGCGCAGCACCCACGGCGCCGAGACCACCCACGACGACGGCACCCTCCACCGCCGAAACTACCATCGCGGCGAGATATCCGAGTGCGAATACATGGCCGATTCCCGGAACCACCATGAACACGCCGCCAAATAGCCAGCCCCACAGCCCGCCCCAGAACGCACCGCGGCCACCCCAGAACTTGATCCGGTCGCCCGTGTTGTAGAATCCGATGACCTTTTCATCGGAGTGATATCCCTTACCGATGACGCTCAGATGTTTCAGGTCGATTCCATTGGCCGCCAGTTTCTTCACGGCAGCCTCGGCACCTTCATGATCGGCGAAAAGAGCGACTACGGAGTCAGGTTCTGTCATTTGGGCGTTCCTTCACGGTGATGCGGGGCTGGCGCTCTAACCCTGGGTCGCGCAGGGCCGATCGGGCAAGTAAGCGTTCAGGGGCGCATTCCTCCGCGCCTCTGTAAGCGGATGATTATACGGGCAAGGCTAGGAAACGCAGGGTCGGAATCTACTCATCGTCGTTGGCACGAGTTGGTAAACACATGGGGCGCCTGCCGTCGGAGCCGGCGCCGAGCAATGGTAGCAACTCGAGGCTCGCAACAGCGGCGGGGGAGGGCGTGGGTAGATTCCGACGGTGCCGTGGTGCGCACGAAGCTGCCAGATTTTAAGTCAAGCTTTAGCTCCTTTCCGGTGCAACGTCTCAACATTGGAGCATGCGGCGGCCGACGAGCCGGTGACGAACCCGCGCGATCATCGCGCCAAGCAGATGGGGCCATAATGGGGCAATTACCGACGAACGAACGCAACGCGCTGCCCGACACCGCATTCGGCCTACCGCAAAAACGAGCGTATCCGATGCCTGACGCGAGCCACGCCCGCAATGCCAAGGCGCGAGCAACTGAAGAATTCAACCTCGGCAATCTGACTTCCGCAGAAAAGGATCAGATCGACCGAAAGGCCAATGAATTTCTCGGCGATGCCTGATCTCCGCAGAACGCCACTTAATCTATAGCTCAGGGGCTACTTCATGATGCGACCCTATCCGACCCGCTCGACCCAGGCTCTTTTCGAACCCACCAGCGCGGGCGCCTTCAGGCTTGCTAATCGTATCGTCATGGCGCCGCTTACCCGAAACCGCGCCGGTCCTGGGCTGGTCCCAGGTCCGTTCGCTGTTGAATATTATGCTCAGCGCGCCTCGGCCGGGTTGATCATCGCCGAAGCCACACAGGTCTCGGCGCAGGCGCAAGGCTACGCCGATACGCCGGGCTGCTACACGGATGACCAGGTGCGGGGCTGGAAAACGGTGACCGATGCTGTCCATGCCAAGGGTGGAACGATGGTTGTCCAGCTTTGGCATACGGGCCGCGTGTCGCACACCAGTTTTCATAAGGGCGGCGCGGCGCCAGTCGGTCCCTCCGCGATCCGGGCTAACACCAAGACCTTCGTGGCCGGCCAGGGGTTTGTAGACGTATCGATGCCCCGCGCACTCCGGCTGGACGAAATCCCGGGCATCATCGCGGACTTTGGCCATGCTTGTGCATGCGCGATCGAAGCCGGATTCGATGGCGTTGAACTTCACGGTGCTCACGGCTACTTGCTCGACGCCTTTCTGCGCGACGGAACCAACCGTCGCACCGACACCTATGGCGGCTCCATTGAGAACCGCAGCCGGCTGCTGTTGGATGTCACCAAGGCCTGTGCGTCCGCCATCGGCGCCGATCGGCTGGGGGTTCGAATATCTCCGGTGTCCACCGCCGGTGATTCACATGACACCCACCCGCAGGCCTTGTTCAATCATGTGGTCGAGGGCCTCAACCCCCTTGGATTGGCCTATGTGCACGTGGTCGAGGGCGAGACGGGTGGCTCCAGAGACAGTATCGCGTTCGACTATACAGCCCTTCGCGACCGTTTCGACGGCGTCTGGATGGTCAACAATGGGTATGACCGTAAGATGGCGATCGACGCCATAGCGAGCGGTCGCGCCGATCTGGTGTCGTTCGGACGATTGTTCATGGCCAATCCTGATCTGGTGGAACGCTTCCGCGTGAACGGCCCGCTCAATATCCTCATGGGTCAGGAAACGTTCTATGGCGGGGGCGCACACGGCTATACCGACTATCCCGCCCTCGAGCTAAGCTACGCCGAAGTAGGCCTGCGCGAAAAGATGCCGGCTTAGTTTGGAAAGCTACGATGAAAACTATCGCGATCCTTCGCGGAACGCGTCGCCCCATTTCGGCAGCGCCGAGCTGGGCTGAGTAGTTTCCGAGCCTGCCCCTGCATGACTTCTGATCCATATGATCGGAAGCTAAAAACCCTAGACCGATCCAGGAGAGAACGATGTCTGACGACAAGCAACTGAAGCAAACGGTGCTCGACGAACTGAAGTGGGAGCCGAGCGTGAATTCGGCTCACATCGGTGTTACCGCGAAAGACGGCGTAGTGACCCTGATGGGTCACGTCGAAAACTACTGGGAGAAGTCCGCGGCGGAGAAAGCCGTGCGCCGGGTTAAGGACGTCAAGGCGGTCGCGGAGGAGCTCGAAGTGCGGCTACCTTTCAGCGTGAAGCACGGCGATGAGGAGATCGCTTCCTCGGCCGTCAATCGCTTGAAATGGGACGGGAGCGTTCCCAAAGACGCCGTCAAGGTGAGTGTGGAAAAGGGCTGGGTTACCCTCACCGGCGAAGTCGATTGGCATTACCAGCAGGATGCTGCGACTGACGATGTTCGGGGACTTTGGGGCGTCGTCGGCGTCTCCAACCAAATCACGATCAAGCCAAAGCCGGACACGTCGAAGATCAGGGAGAACATCCTGGTTGCATTGGACAGGTCGTGGTTCGACCCGGCGACCATCAACGTTTCTGCGCAAGGCGGGAAAGTGACGCTGACTGGGAAAGTGGAATCCTGGTATGAGCGTGACGAGGCGGGCTCCGCCGCCTGGGCCGCTCCGGGAACGACATCTGTGGTGAATAACCTCGCCATCGTCTAAAGACACCCGCACTCGCCAACCCGATGATTCGGGCTGGCGGGTGAGGGACCAGATGCCGCGCGTGTCAGGAGAATCGATCTGCGCGCGGACTTTGCGTGGCCTTAAACAGTCGCTTCCGGCTATGCTGCGGTCGTTATCCGGTGGGGTGGCTTGGCGTTGACGCTGCTAGCACAGGGGCGTCCCGCACGTCCGACGAAAGTGAAGATGCCGCAATGTTGGCAAGCGGGATGCTATAAGGAGGGGACTAATGGAAGCACACCGCGAAACAAGAACGGCTGATTGGTCATTGAGTGGCAGTGCTCATTGGCAGGCCGTGTCCTTCTTTTACCGGACCCTTTGAGCTGCGTAACGACCGCGCAAATAGGTTGTATGGCGACGCTACTACGCGCTAGCGCATGAACCAGGACCGGAGCTCGGTCTTTGCCATTCTTGCGGTGGTTGTCGCTCTGATCCTGCTGCAGGTAGTGCTGTGGCGTTTTGTTTGTGCCATTGCCCCCCTTGGCCCCTGGCTTCAGCGCTACGCTGCAGGATGGCCGGCTTGGGCACGCGCAACCTCACTCCGGGGTTCGTTCAAAGCCGTTTATCCCCGAGCGTATGCGGTCTTTACGGCACGGTTCGTTCCGGCCGCGTTCTCTGGCCTACCCCTGACGTTGATGTGCCTTGGTGCTCTTTATGCCGCCGCCCTGCTGGGGGGACTGATCGACGACCTTCGGGAAACAGAGGGACTGGTTTGCCTGGACCATGGCGTGAACGCGTTCTTTACCCCCTACCGCACACCCTCGCTGATCAGAGCCTTCATCTGGATCACTGCACTTGGGACTGGGCCTGCGGTTACCGGGATGGTGGCAGTCGCCTCGGCGCTCCTATGGTCGCAAGGACGGACGCGGCTGCTCCTGCCTCTGTGGATCACCTTCCTGGGTGCACAGGGAACGACCTGGGCCGGCAAATACGCCATTGGCCGGCCGCGCCCGGCGTTCCTCGATGCGGTGACGGCGGCTTCGCCCTCCTTCCCAAGCGGACATGCGACCGCCTCGACAGCCTTGATCGGCTTCCTTGCTTACGTGATCGCACGCGGCCTGCCCAACCTTCGCGCCAGGTTCGAGGTCGTGTTCTGGTCCGCCGCCGTCATCGGGCTAATCTGCTTCAGCCGCATCTTCTTGAGCCTTCATTTCTTTAGCGATGTCGCTGCCGGCCTGCTCGTGGGCGTGTTCTGGCTTCTTGTCGGTTTTGCCGTAGCCGAATTTGACCGACGGCTGCCTGCGTGATCAGCCTCACCTGCATCTTGAACGCCGCCGCCGGCTCAGGCCATGTACCAGGGCGGGCGGTGGAGATTACCCGCCTGTGCGCGGAGCTAGGCGCGTCTGCAACGGTCGTCACCGTCGTAAGTGGCGCCGAGATCGTTCCGGAGGCGCGACTGGCCCTTAAGCATGGGCAGCTGATCCTTGCCGGCGGCGGCGACGGGACGGTCAATGCCGTCGCTTCCACGCTGGCCGGCACAGGCTGCGTGCTTGGCGTACTTCCTTTGGGTACATGCAATCACTTCGCCAAGGACCTTGGCCTGCCGCTTGACCTTAGGAGCGCGGTCCGCGTGGCCTTGACTGGCCGGGTGAAGGCCGTGGATGTGGGCGACGTCAACGGCCAGATGTTCCTGAACAACTCCGGCCTCGGCCTTTATCCTCATTTGGTGACCGGCCGGCTGGCGGAGCAGAAGCAAGGCCATCGCAAGTGGGTGGCTCTTGCGATGGCTGCCGTGTCCTGCGTGCGCCATCCACTGCCTTTGCTGGTCAGCCTGCGGTTGGACGGGGCGGATGCGCTGGTGCGCCGGACGCCGTTGTTGTTCGTTGGCAACAACCGCTACTGTATGACGGGCCCGCACATGGGCGGGCGCACCCGGCTCGATGCCGGCGAGCTTTGGATGTGCGTGGCGTATGATGCCGGTTACGCAAGGCTACTGGGCATGACCGTGCGGGCGCTGGCCGGTCACGTGCGCCAGACAGACTTGGAAATGCGAAGTATGGCGGATCTTTGGGTTGGCATGCAGCGGCGCGAGGTGGCCGTGGCAAGGGACGGTGAGGTCACCAAAATGCCCACCCCGCTGCACTACCGCATCCGCCCTGCCGCGCTGCGGGTGATGGTGCCAGTCTGATGGCACAAGGCTGATGCGCGTCATCGCCCACTTGTCCGACCTGCATTTCGGCCGCGTGGACCCGACCACCCTACCTGCTTTGCAGAGCGCGTTGATTGCTGCAAGGCCAGACCTCCTCGTCGTCTCTGGCGACCTCACGCAGCGCGCCCGGCGTGGTGAGTTCGAGGCAGCCCGCAGCTTTCTCGACAGTCTGCCGTTCCCCCGGGTGATCGTGCCAGGCAACCACGATATCCCGCTGCACAACGTGTTCGCACGGGCCACGGCACCCTTCCGCGCTTACCGCAGAGCCTTCGCGAACGAGCTGGAACCATTCTTCATCGACCAGGAAATAGCCGTGCTGGGCATCAACACGGCCCGCGCACTGACCTTCAAGAACGGCCGCATCAACGTGCTGCAGGTCGAGCGAAGCTGCGCGCGCCTGGAGCAATGCGGCCCCGCCGTTACCCGAGTCATCGTCACCCACCACCCATTCGATGTGCTGGCGACCGGTGACGATGGAGCCGTGATCGGCCGCGCAGGCATGGCGATGACGGCCTTCGCGCGCTGCCGGGTAGACCTGATCCTGTCGGGCCACCTGCATGTTGGCTACGCGGCGCCAAGTGCTGTGCGCTATAGTGACACCGGTTGGGCGTCGTTGCTGGTGCAGGCGGGCACGGCGACCAGCACGCGCCGCAGGGGCGAGGTGAACGCGTTCAACCTGATCCGCATCGACCGGTCGCGGATCGCAGTTGAGAGTCTGGGCTGGGCCGGTGGCGCCTTCAGCTTGACTGCGACGGCGGGATTCCAGCGCGGGTCGGAAGGCTGGAGCAGTGAGCCGCCCAACCGTAGCCAGCACACCATGTCGCCACCTGCATGATCGCTGTGCCAGAACCGAGTGCGGCCCAGTCTGGGAGTTTCGGGCAATTCACCGATGGACGCCGCTGCGCCTCGCCGCACGCGTTCATGCGGTTACCGACGGCTGTGACTGGGCGGTCTTGTCCTGTGCACCAGTAGCGACATCGCGACCGCCCTGCTGAATAACTCGAACATCCATCGCCGATGCTCCAATGCGAATGTCGAGACCACGAAAAGCATTCGCGACACGTCCCAGTATGTCCGATTTAGCACCGGGCGTTAACCCAAAGTTATCGATCGCAAAGGCGACTTCGTACTCCATGAGTGAATCCGAGAAGGCGCAGGCATAGGCCTGCGGGATGGTGCCGCAGGCTACCATTGGGCTACCGACGGCCGCCGTCTTCAATGCGTCGATCACCCGCGAAGGCGATACCGCGAGATCTACTTTGAGATGAATAATGCAACGATGGGGACCTTTGGGACGGCTGTGATTCGTCACGATTGCCTTGGAGGCGACGCTGTTCGGTATAACAACCATGTCATGCGACCATGTTTTCAGGCGAGTGGCCCGCCAGTTGACCTGCATGACCTGGCCGGATACCTGCTCTTCGAGCATCTCACCAGCCAGGGTAACCCAATCCCCAGCTCCGAATGGACGTTCGATGTTGATCGCGAGGCCCGCAAATACATCACCAAGGGTATTCTGAAGCGCCAGCCCGAGGACGATGGCCAGAACACCCGACGTCGCAAGGAAGGTCGAAACCGGTTCCTTGAAAACGGTGCCGACGATTCCAATAAACGCGAGGACATAGATGAGCCCCGACGCCAAATCGGCGAACAGGCGCCGCGCATGGGGCTGGTCATTGTCCGGAAAGAACGTCTTCGAAAGCACCAAGTCGAGCAGGCTTTTGAAGAGCCAGGCACCCAGGATCCACCACACGATCCCGAACAATTCTTTGGGGAGGCGCGGTCCACTCCCTGTGGTTCCAAAAAGAAATTGTCCGATAGGGTTACCGGTCCGTGGAAATAGCGCGGTTATCAGCATAAGTACTCCCGCGCCACCGAACAGCGGGTGGTACGGTCGAAAATACGGCAGCACGCGCAGCAGCAGAAGCGCGGCCGCAGCGCAGAGCAGCCAAATTTCAATCCAACCGAACAATTTCCTTTATACTCCTGCGCTTGGACCGCCGCTTCTTTCCCCGCATCGGGCGAAAAATCGATTCCGATTGCTGTTTAGGGTAAGAGAACGGCGGCGCCGTCGAAGCGGCCGGCGCGCAGATCAGCCAGGGCTTCGTTTGCTTTCCTGAGCGGATAGGTTGTGGTGCGCGTCACGATGCCCATCGCCGGCGCCTGGCGCAGGAAATCGATGCCGTCCTGCCGTGTGAGATTCGCGACGGACAGAAGCTGACGTTCCTCCCAAAGCAGCGCATAGGGGAAGCTTGGTATGTCACTCATATGAATGCCGGCGCACACGACTCGGCCGCCCTTCCGCACAGCCTTCAGCGCCAAGGGGACTAAATCGCCGACGGTCGCGAAGATGATTGCGGCATCGAGCTGCTCCGGCGGCATCGCGTCGGAGCCGCCTGCCCAAACGGCGCCGAGCGACCGCGCAAAGGCCTGGGTGGCGACGTCGCCAGGTCGGGTAAAGCCAAAGACGGATCGCCCCTGCCATCTGGCGACTTGCGCCACGATGTGGGCAGCAGCGCCAAAGCCGTAGAGACCGATCTTTTTGCCATCGCCGACGATACCCAGCGAACGCCAACCGATCAATCCGGCGCACAACAAGGGGGCCAGGGATACGTCGTCCCCGGCTTCGCCGAGCGGAAAAGCGAAGCGTGCATCGACGATGGTCGCCGTCGCGAAGCCGCCATCGCGCGTATAGCCGGTGAAGATCGGATGGTCGCACAGATTCTCCCGATGCATACGGCAATACGGACAGACGCCGCAGGTGTGGCCGAGCCAGGGGATCCCAACGCGCTCGCCCATGGTCAGGCCTTCTACGCTGGGTCCGATGGCATCGATCCGTCCGACGATCTCGTGACCTGGTATGATCGGCACGAGCGGGTCTGGCAGTTCGCCGTCAACGACGTGCAAATCTGTTCGACAGACACCGCAGGCTGCGACCTTGACGCGTATCTGCCCTGGTCCGGGTTGCCGATCAGCCAGTTCGGTCCACTCGAGCGGGGTTCTGAGCTTGTTGAGAACCATAGCCTGCACGATTCTAAGTCCTTGTTGTGCTGTGAGAAATCACTTGCGCAGGCGCTTCACTGAGGTTGCCCATACGTAACGCAGCGGAGCCGCCAAACCGGGATGATCAATCGCGTTTGAGCTTCTGCAATACTTGCGGAAGAGCGTCTGGAAGGTCTTGCGCGACCAGGCCTAGCCCGAATGAAGCTGCTGCGGCGCCGTGCAGCCAAACCGCCGCCGCTGCCGCCTCGAAGGGCGCCATCCCCTGCGCGAGCAACGCTGCCACAAAGCCAGTCAGGACATCGCCGCTCCCGCCGGTGGAAAGCTGCGCGGGCGCGTTGGAATTGATGATCGCGCGTCCGTCCGGGGCTGCGATCACGGTATCGGGCCCTTTCAGCAGGACGACCGCGTTGCATTGCTTCGCGGCGTTGCGGACGCGTTGCAACTTGTCGCCCTCAAAATGGAAGAGGCGCCTGAATTCACCTTCGTGCGGAGTCAGCACACAGGGGCCGCAAATAGCTGCGAACAGATCCTGCGGCGACTCGGCAAATGAGGTGAGCGCATCAGCGTCCAGCACCGCCGCACGCTTGGTCGCAAGGGCGGCGAGGACGAACTGACGGGTCGAAGCACCAACGCCGGCGCCGGGTCCAATCGCGATAACGTTGCGGCGCGTGTCGGCCAGCAAGGTCTCGAACGCCGGAAAGCCGTCAAAAGCCAAAACGATCGCGTTGATCAGCGACGCTGCGTAGATGCTCCAGACCCGGGCGGGTGCTGCCAGCGTGACCATGCCGGCGCCGGCCCGCGAGGCGGCCAGCGCGGTCATCCGGCTGGCGCCCGTGATCGCTTCGCCGCCAACGATCAGAACGTCACCGCGCTTGTATTTGTAGCTTTCGGCTTCGGGCCACCGGTAGCCGCCGAGCCAAAGTCCTGGCCCGTTCTCCCATGTATTCGATGCGATATCATCCAACACGGGGACCGGGGTGCCAATATCTGCCACCACGGTATCTCCGCAGAGCCCGCGACCCGGGTACAAGAGATGGCCTGGCTTCTTGCGAAAGAAAGTCACTGTCAGGTCTGCAGGCGCCGCCGCGCCAAGCA
>CAIXDS010000191.1 GCA_903918195.1 uncultured Acetobacteraceae bacterium
ACAAGGTCCTGAACCGTGTACGGCTTATGCCCCTTGAACCGCCAGCCCGGTTCGGGCGGGAACGGCACCACAACGTCGTCATCGACGATCAGGCGCGCGCTTTTCGGCTGACCCTGCTTCCGCCGCGGTCGCCGGTGCTTTTTCCTGGTCGGGCCGTCGCCCGGGGCCACTCCCGCCCCCCGGATCGGTGCCCTTCTCCATCCCGCTCGGCTTGATCGACGGCCGCCCCTTCAGACCCTTGAGCCGGGCGATCTCTTCGGCCATCGCCGCCACCGCCGCTTCAAGCTTGGCATTGGCCTCCAAAAGCCCAATCACCAGGGTCCGCAACTCATCTGCGGAACAGGCGGCCAGATCGGGAATGCGCGGCGCGGTTGCCATGCACCGATAGAATCCCAACCATGAAACAATTGGAATCCCCCCCGTCCACTTTCTAAATTTCCCTCCCAATCAGCCTCGCTACCGGTTTTTGGTCATTCACCAGGCTGAGCGCCTGGAGCAGCGGCGCAAATGGTTGCCGGTAGGTGATGACAACAGTGCTTTCGTCCGGTGCCGCCACGCCCTCGACGGGACCGAGCAGCGATCTTGCGTAGCTCGAGGTCGTTTTCGGATCGAGGATGCGATCGTAATTGTATTTCACCGCCGCCGCGTTCAGTGCCGTGCCGTCGCTGAAGGTCACCCCCTGGCGCAGGTGGAAGGTGTAGCGCGTGTTGTTGCCTTCGATCTCCCAGCGCTCGGCAAGCCAGGGCGTGAAGCGGTTGTCCGGGGCCTGTCCGACCAGCGAATCCACGAGGTTTCGCGCGATAAGGGCGGTGATCGAGCTTCCCGTGATCGACGGATCGATGATGGCGGTATCGGTCGCGATCCCGAAATTCAGCGTTCCTCCGGCGTGAGGCTAAACCGCCGGTGCGTTGTCGGCTGCCAGAGCGCCAGCGCACCATCCCGCCAGCAGCCCGCCGGCGGTCAGCGCGAGGAGCTGCCGCGACCGGCTGGCGGTGATGGAAGAACGGATGACGGCAAAGGAGGGATGAGGTCGAGATATCGACAAATTCGCACCATCATGGTTTGGGCCGCAGGCTGCGGCAGCGGCTCGAGAATTTAATGCGGCGCGCTTCGTCAGCCGAACTTGAACGACACGCCGTAGCCGCCGCGCGGATAGTTCCATTCGATGTCACCGCTCTCGGCGGTCAACACCCGGCAGGTGCCGCATTCCATGCAGCCGTCCGGCATCACCTCGACCTTGCCCTGTTCGTTGATGGCGTAGCAGCCGGCCGGACACACATTCACCAGCCTCCTCAGTTCCGCTGACGGCTCTGCGTACTCCCTGATCCGCACATGCGGCCGGCCGGCATCGACTAGGTAGCGGTTCTGGTACAGCTTCTCCTCGATCTTCTGTGGTACGGCTTCACCGTTGGCTTTCTTCGCGCTCATCGCCATGCCCTCGCCAGTTTCACTGCGTCACCAATAAGACCGCCGATCCCGCGCTGCTTGCGCACCGATCACAGGATTTCCGACTCCTTCGCGCGCTTGTCCTTGCCGTCGACCCTCAACCAGGTCTGCGCCGCCTTGCTGAGCAGCCGCGGATAGAGGCCCAGAAGGGCCGGGTTGTTGTGGAGAGTGTCGGGGATCTTGCGGTACTTCTTCATGTCCTTGAGGACGAAGCTCTGCTTCAGGCGACGGCGGTACTTGGCAAGGTTCCTGGCGGTGCATTCCTCGCCCCGGCGCTTGAGCCAGATGATCGTCTCCGCGGCGATGCGCCCGGAGGTCATCGCGAGGTTCGAACCCTCGCGGTGCACGGCATTGACGAGGTGGGCGGCGTCCCCCGCCACCACCCAGCCCTCGCCGAAGATCTTCGGCATGGCGTTGTAGCCGCCTTCCGGGATGAGGTGCGCGGCGTACTCCTTCACCTGCGAGCCCACCAGCAACGGGGCGATGCTGGGGTCGCGCTTGAAGGCGTCGAGCAAGGCGTAGGGCGTGATGCCGGTCCTGGCGAAGTCGGCGACGATGCAGCCGATACCAACCGAAATCGATTCGCGGTTGGTGTAGAGGAAGCCCGTGCCCGTCATGCCCTTGGTGATGGTACCCATCGCCTCGATCACCACGCCGGAATCGCCGGACAGGTTGAACCTTGCCTCCAGCGCGTCCTGAGGCAGGAAGTGCATTTCCTTGACCGCGAGTGCCACGGTCCTGGGCTTGAGTTCCTTGCGCAGGCCCGCGCGGGTGCCGACCAGGCCGTTGACGCCCTCGGCTAACACCACCACGTCAGCCAGGATTGCCTCGCCCTCCCGGTCGGTCCTGACCCCGATGACGCGGCCTTTGGGGTCGCGCACCAGCTCGGTGACGGTGGTCTCGCACAGCAGCGTGGCACCCGCCTCGCGGACCTTGCTGCTGAACCAGCGATCGAACTGCGCCCGCAGGATCGTGTAGCGGTTCGGCCTCTGCTCGTTGAAGTCATCCGAGCGGTAGTGCATGCCGGTGTGGGACGTGTCGTCCATCACCCAGATGCGCTGTTCGATGACATGTCGCTCCAGCGGCGCGTCCTCGCTGAAGTCGGGGATCAGCTTCTCAAGCGCATCGGCGTACAGGATGGCGCCCTGGACGTTCTTCGAGCCCGAATACTCGCCGCGTTCGATCTGCAGGACGTTGAGGCCACCCTGGGCCATGGTGAGCGCGGCGGCGTTGCCGGCCGGGCCGGCCCCCACCACAATCGCATCGAAACGTTCCTGGGGCATGCGTGCCTCCTCAACCGGCCAGGCGATTGGGCGGCAGCAGGCTACCCCGCAGGGCGGCAGCCGCGGTGGCACCAGGAGAACGACAGTTGAGGCTCATGGTGCATGTCCCTGTGCTGCGGAGAGGCGCGGGGCGCGGTCCGGCGACAATTAACGATATAAAATGTTAAAAACAATAATCCACGTTGAACGCGGCGCAAAACCCGCGTCCGGACGCAACCCAGGCCTGCATCAAAGGCGGGGCCGCAGTGGTGGCGGCGTCAGACACTGCTTTCGATGCGGATCGGGCTGGCGTCGGAAAAGCGGGCGAGGCAGAACGGCGCCGGGTCCCCAAAGGGCAGATCGTCGGTGGTCAGCGCAACAACGCGCAGGGCGAACACTTGCGAACTTTGTTGCTCCAAAGGCATGCGCCATCGAAGAGGCGGGCATTTCGCACGTCGTCGGCCAGCACCAGCACGGGCTTGTGGCGACTGACCTCGCGCATCTTGAACACGCTCGCTGCCGCCCGGACGCGACTGCAGCGCTGATTCGCCGCCGCGGACGGCGCTGTCATGGTGCAGGCGGCAGGCGCATGCCCCGACAACACGAGCAGCGTCAGAACCGGACCCATCCCAGCCGGATACCATAGGCCAAAGGCAGTCCCACGGCGAACGCCACCGCCGGGTTCACCGCAACGCCGATGGCGGCCATGAGCATGACCAGGAAAAGCTCGCAGCCTTCATAGCGCGCGGGCTTGGAGGAAATTGCCAGGTCAATGCCTGAGAACACCAGCAGTCCGCCAAGCACGGCATCCGGAATCGTTCGAAGTACGTGGTAGCCCCCCTTGCCGAGCAGCAACCCGATCAGCAGGAAGACAATGCCGATCACCACCGGGGCCGTCCCGGTGCCCGCGCCGAAGCGGACATGGCCGGTGATGCCCCCCGCACCGTGACACATCAGATAGCCGCCGAAGGGAGCGGCCAGCAGATTGCCAAGGCCCGTCGTCAACGACAGGTTGCGCTCGGTCACCCGCTCAGCTTTCAACGGGAACAGGTCTCGCGAGACCGCGGCCGTAACAATGATGGCGTTGGTCAGCGTCAGCGGAATTTGTGGCAGCACGGCATTTTCCAGGCCGTTGCGCAGTTGCGCCCAGTTCGGCCAGACCAGGGGCGGCAAATGCAGGCCCACCGTCAACGGCGGCAGCGGCGGAGAAAGGCCCGTGATCACCCTGAACGCGCCACCCCCGACCACGGCAAGCAACGCCACTGGCAGGCGCCGAAACCGCATGAGCCCCAGCCAGGGCGTGCTTTCCGCCAGGTGGACACCCAGCCCCGCGAGCGACAGTCCGAGCCCGAGTTGCAGGCCTGCTGCGACGGTCATTGGCAAAGCGCGGACAATGCGTCCGATCAGGCCGGAGATGCCGAGAAGGAGAGAGAATGCACCGATGGCCAGCCCGGCCCCCGCGACGGAGCCGGGATCCATCGGCTGGATCAGCACCGCGGCGGACGCGGCCTTCATGGGCTGCACCGCCATCAGCATTGCGTAGAAGATTCCCGAGAGAGCGTAAAACAGACCGAAGGTGACGAAGATGCCGGTGGGATCCATGCCCACCACCGTGATCGCGCCGATGATGTGCGGCAGGAAGGTGCCGAGGTCCCCGAACGCGCCGGAAACCTCATTCACGCCCCAGGCGAAGCGCGCCGGACGGGTCGCCGGCACCGCGTCGGCCGACGGATCGTGCACGGGGTTCGGCATCAATGCGTTCCTTGCCGCTGGGCGGGGCGCCTTATGACATGGACAATCGCTACAAGATTCACCGTTATCCATTGTTGTTTTTAATTGACGCCGCAAAATCGTCGTGGATTACTCGCCCTGTCCGGCACGCCAACGCGCAGTCCGGCCCTTCGCGTCACGCCCGTTCAACGCCCAAGGGAGGCACAGGCATGGCCATCATCCTGCAAGTCAACTTTACCCCCGGTCCCGCCCAGGTCGCGCAGAGCCTGGACGATCGGCTCGAATCGGCCCGCAACATCGCCAAGTTGGCAGGCCTCGCCTGGAAGGTCTGGATTCAGGAGCACGAAGGCACCACCCGCGGCGGCATCTACCTGTTCGAGACCCTCGCCGACGCCCGTGACTGGGGCGACCGCCTGCTTCGCCCCCGCCTTGCGGAAGGTGGCGCCAGCGACATCTCGATCCGCTATTTCGAGGTCAACGAGGCGCCGAGCCGGATCACCCACGCGCCGCTCGACCACCACGCCGCGGTGCCGGCCTGACCCAGGCGCCGGGGCTGCCAACCGGCGGCCCCGGCTGCTTCCTTCAGGCCCACGGTGACAGGAACCCCCCGATGTCCCAGCCCCGGACGGTGCCGCCGCAGGCGCGCGCGCAGCTCGCCACGTTCCCCTTGCTGGAGGCCCTGTTCGGCCGCCGTTCGCGCCGCTTCGGCGTCGGCATGCAAATCCCCGGCGGTCCGTTTGCGTATACGTCCCGTCATGCCCCGCAGCCGCTCAGTGAAACCGAGCGCCTGCTGCTGGTGGCGATCGGCGCCGGCATCCCCTGGACCGAATCGGGCGATCCGAACGCCGGCTGCAATTACCCGACGCGCCCGATCGGCCGCGCCTTTCCCAGCGGCGCCGCCACCCATGGGTCGGAGCTGCTGATCAATGATGATAGCGGTGCCTGGATCACCCGGTTCCGCGACCTCGATGCCACAAGCCTGCGCGAATACCAGGAGCCGGACGATCTCGCCCGCCTGGTGGCGTTCCTGCGCCCGCATATCCACCGCGTGCGCGACCGCCGGGTCGAATTGCCGCCGGAATTTCCGCATGTCAGCGCCCATAACCGCTGGGTCGCCAACCAGCCGGGCACGACGCTGTTTGTGCCGATCGCCGATCAGGCGGAGTCGCTGCTCAACCTGCTGTGGATCAGCACCGGCGAGGGTGTGCCGATCGCCGACCCGGCCCGTGGCACCCTGTATGGCGATCCCGCGCCGTTGATCGAGGCCGGCCGGCTGCATCCCGAGCGCGCCCAGAAGCTGCCGTTGCTGGAGGCGAAGTCGGTCGCCTCCGCCACCGCCGAACTCGCCATTGCCGCCTACAACATCCACCTTGTGATGCAGGCGATCGGGCTCGGCGGCTGGCTGTTCAGCGGCCTCAACCCGGCGAGCCTGCTTGGCGGGTTCCGCGATGCCGGCCTGCCCGGCTTTGGCTTTCGCTTCGCGCCTGCCGCACCCGGCACGCCGCCGCAGCCGCTTGGCCTCGACGGGCTGTTCGAACCGCTGGTGCCGCCCTACGTGCCCGACATGGCGACCGCGGTGCGCCGCTTCGCCGCCCGCAAATTCGGCCCGGGCGGCAATTACGACCCGCACCGCCCCGGCCCGCTGCGCGACGCCGAAGCGGTCAAGGGCGGCATCGACCGGTACGACGAGGCTTTCATCGTCTATCTCGCCAGCCTGGCCACCGACATTCACGCGCGGCACGGAAGCTTTCCGGCCACGGTGCCGGCGGTGCATTTCAACACGGTCACCCAGGCGCAGCATATTGACCTGGAATATTATGATCGTTTCTTCAAGCCGGGCGCCTACCTGCCCACTCATGAAGGCCACCAGGCGCTCTGGCATGCCGACGAGGCGCCGCCGCTCGGCCAATAGCGGCCGCTTCCACCGTCCGCCCCCGATATGCTCGTGCATGAGGCCGGATCAGCCGGAGCGCAGGCGGGGCGGCGGCAGCCACCAGGGACGGCTGCTGCCGGTGGGAAGCGGGTCGATTGTGGGTTGGTGTGGGATCGGGGCCGGCCGGGGTGGCGCCCGTCGTCGTGGCGCAGAGGGGGGCGGCGCGGCGGATGCGGGGGTGATGGGGCGGGGTTGGTGCGCGGGCGGGAGGCCGAGCATGCGGCGGATCGGGGCGAGGGTGCGGCGCGCGGCGGCACAGGCGAGCAGATCGGCGGTGGCGGGATCGGCCAGCAGCGCCTCGAGTTGGGCGGCGCAGGCGGCGGCCTCGGCGCCGA
>CAIXDS010000192.1 GCA_903918195.1 uncultured Acetobacteraceae bacterium
CACAATTTGAAGAACATCGATGTGCAGATCCCGCGCGATCAGCTCACCGTGATCACTGGCCTGTCAGGCTCCGGCAAATCGTCCCTGGCCTTCGACACGATTTATGCCGAAGGCCAACGCAGATACGTGGAATCCCTGTCCGCCTATGCGCGGCAGTTTCTGGAACTGATGAGCAAGCCGGATGTGGACAGCATCGAAGGCCTGTCTCCGGCGATTTCCATCGAGCAGAAAACCACCTCGAAAAACCCGCGCTCCACCGTCGGCACGGTGACGGAAATTGCCGACTATATGCGCCTGCTCTGGGCGCGGGTCGGCGTGCCCTATTCGCCCGCCACCGGGCTGCCGATCGAGGCGCAGACGGTCAGCCAGATGGTGGACCGGGTGATGGCGATGCAGCCCGGCACGCGGCTGCTGCTGCTGGCGCCGGTGGTGCGCGACCGCAAGGGCGAATACCGCAAGGAACTCGCCGAACTGCAGCGCAAGGGTTTCACCCGCGTCAAAGTCGATGGCAGGCTGTACGAAATCGGTGAGGTCCCGGCGCTCAACCGCAAGACCAAGCACGAAATCGAGGCGGTGGTGGACCGCATCGTCGTCCGCGACGGCGTCGCCCAGCGGCTGGCCGACAGTTTTGAAACCGCGCTCGCGATGGCCGACGGCGTGGTCTATGCCGAGGAGGTGGACACCGGCGAGCGCACGGTGTTCTCCAGCCGTTTCGCTTGTCCGGTCAGCGGGTTTTCGATCGAGGAAATCGAGCCGCGGCTGTTTTCCTTCAATTCGCCGCACGGCGCCTGCCCCGCCTGCGACGGTTTGGGCGTCGAAACCTTCTTCGACCCGCATCTGGTGGTGCCGGACGAGCGCGTGTGCCTGGCCGAGGGCGCGGTCGCCCCCTGGGCCCATTCACAGAGCCCCTACTACGACCAGACGCTGCAAAGTCTGGCGCGCCACTTCAAGGTTTCCGCGCGCACCCCCTGGAGCGATCTGCCGGCGCGGGTGCGCGAGGAAATCCTGTTCGGCACCGGCGAGGTGCCGGTGGCGATGGCCTACAAGGACGGGGTGCGCGAGTACACGGTGACAAAACCCTTCGAGGGCGTCATCCGCAACCTCCAGCGCCGCTACCAGGAGACCGACAGCGCCTGGGTGCGCGAGGAAATGAGCCGTTATCAGGCGGAAAAACCCTGCGCGGTGTGCCACGGCGCGCGCCTGAAACCCGAATCGCTCGCGGTGAAGGTGGCCGGCAGCACGATCGCCGAGGCCAGCGAACTCTCTATCCGCCGCGCGCTCGACTGGTTCGGCGGCGTGCTGCCGACGCTGACCCCGCAGCGCGCCGAAATCGCCCGGCGCATCCTGCGCGAGATTCTCGACCGGCTGACGTTTCTTGTCGATGTGGGGCTCGACTATCTGACGCTAGCGCGCGGCTCGGCGACGCTGTCGGGCGGCGAGAGCCAGCGCATCCGGCTGGCCTCGCAGATCGGCTCCGGGCTGACCGGGGTGCTGTATGTGCTGGACGAACCCTCGATCGGGCTGCACCAGCGCGACAACGAACGGCTGCTGGGCACGCTGCGGCGGCTGAAGGCGCTGGGCAACACCGTGCTGGTGGTGGAGCACGACGAGGACGCCATCCGCAGCGCCGACCATCTGATCGACATGGGTCCGGCGGCCGGGATCAATGGCGGCTACGTGGTGGCGAAGGGCACGCCGGACGAGGTGGCCGCCAACCCGGCCTCGTTGACCGGCGACTATCTGTCGGGCCGCCGGCGGATCGAAATACCGGCGATGCGCCGGCCGGTGCAGCGCGACCGGATTGTCCGCGTGGTTGGCGCCACCGGCAACAACCTCAAGGAAATTTCTGCGGGTTTCCCGCTCGGCACGTTCACCTGCGTCACCGGCGTTTCCGGCGGCGGCAAATCCACCCTGGTGGTCGATACGCTGTACAAGGCGGCCAGCCGCCGCCTGATGGGCAGCGGCGAAGTGCCGGCCCCACATGCGCGCATCGAGGGTTTGGACCTTCTCGACAAGATCATCGACATCGACCAGTCGCCGATCGGCCGCACGCCGCGCAGCAACCCCGCCACCTATACCGATCTGTTCGCACCGATCCGCGACTGGTTCGCCGAACTGCCGGAAAGCCGCGCGCGCGGCTACAAGGCCGGCCGGTTCTCGTTCAATGTCAAAGGCGGGCGCTGCGAAGCCTGCCAGGGCGACGGCGTGCTGAAGATCGAGATGCATTTTCTGCCGGATGTCTTCGTCACCTGTGACACCTGCAAGGGCAAACGCTACAACCGCGAGACCTTGGACATAAAGTTCCGCGGCAAGTCGATCGCCGAGGTTCTCGCCATGACGGTCGATGAAGCGGTGCCGTATTTTTCCGCCGTCTCGCGCATCCATGACCGTTTGAAGATTCTGCAGCAGGTGGGCCTGGGCTACATCGCGCTGGGCCAGCAGGCGACGACGCTGAGCGGCGGCGAGGCACAGCGGATCAAACTGTCGAAGGAACTGGCGCGGCGGGCCACCGGGCGGACGCTGTATATCCTCGACGAGCCGACGACCGGGCTGCATTTCGAGGACGTGCGCAAGCTGCTGGAGGTGCTGCACGCGCTGGTCGATACCGGCAACACGGTGGTGGTGATCGAGCATAATCTGGAGGTGATAAAAACCGCCGATTTCATCCTCGATCTCGGCCCGGAGGGCGGCGACGGCGGCGGGCGGATCGTGGCGGAGGGAACGCCGGAGCAGATCGCCGCCAATGCCGAGAGCTACACGGGGCGGTTCCTGGCGCCGCTGCTGCCGGCGGCGAAGCCGGTGCGGACGCGCAAGCGGGCATAGGGACCCTACCGGGTGCGATGCAACATCCGGTGGCGGAGGCGGGCGGCAATGAGCAGCAAGCCTGGGCCATTTCCACATGATGATATCGCATAATATATCAACGAACATGTGTAGTGCGCTTTTCCATTGACGCGCCAACGCCGCGTGGTTTATGCAGCCTTCCTGTCCTGCCAGGACCAGGGAGAAACACCGTGCGATCAGCCTTCGCCACAAACAGCCATCCGAACGCCCTTATGCGGCCCGGTTGCTGTTGTCGTATTGGCGCCTGACCGCTCCGCTTCTCCCGCTTCCCCGCCGAGACAGAAGGCACCGCCGGCAAACAGCCGCGGTGAGATAAAAATGCTCCAGTCCCATGTGATTGATATCGATGGCGTGTTCGTGGGCGCCGCGGTGCGCCTGCACGATGGATACCGCTTCGTCGCCACCGATCTGCGGCTTGACGAAATCGACGGCAGCCATTGGCCGTCGCTGAACGATGTGCGCCGCATCGCCCGCTCCCGCCTCGCCGCCCGGCACTATCCGGCGCGGGTGCTGCAGGAAACCTGAGCAGCCGTTGCGGATGAATGCGTGAAGGGTTGTCGGGACCAGTGTAACTGGTCCCGGAAAAATTTGCCTCTGCAGGTTCGCGACAATTGCCGCGAATTCTGTCAGGGGCAAATTCTCCGGAATCACATTATTGGGTCAGCTCGCCGTTAGCCGCCGACCAGCCGAAACGCCACCATGCAATAAAGCATCGGCACCGACAGCACGAAATTGACGCGGCTGGTGAGCATCGCGACGCGGGCGGCTTTCGCCTTGGCGGCGTCTTCAACCTTGACGATGCCAAGCGCCTTCTTCTGGTTCGGCCAAATGATGAACCACACGTTGAATGCCATAATGAGGCCGAGCCACATGCCGGTGCCGATCGTGCGATGCGGTTCGGCCAGGGTCAGCGCGCTGATCGCATAGCCGTTCAGCGTCATGACGATCAGCCCGGTCACGACAGTGGCAAGCGCCGCCCAGCGGAACCAGAACAGGGCTTCCGGCGCGATGTATTTGCCGACCGCCGGTTTCAGTTCGGCGGGAATTTTCGGCATCGTCGGGATCTGCACGAGGTTGAAATAATACAGCAGACCGATCCAGGCGATCCCGGACAGCACATGCAACCAGGTAAACAGCGCCCCCCAGTAAAACGCATCCAACAGGTGGGAACCGTGAAACCAGACGATCAGGGCCAGCGCGAGCACCGCACCGAGCGTGATCGCCTCATACAGTTTTTCGAGAACACGAAACATGACAGGCTCCTTGGGAGTGGATGGAGGCGGGCAAACCCTTGATCCGCCAAAGGCTAATATGATGGCATGCGGCGGGGCAATCCAGGGACTCCATGCCTGTTCAACGCTGCTCGATCGGGTGATGGGAGTGGCTGGCGCTGACTCGAGTCGGAGCCAGCACGCCTTCAACTCTTTGATTTTGCTTCGTTTGATCGATTCGATACCCGCCGGCGTTTTGAGTCAACAAATTGATAATGTTCACCAAATTTTCGTGGCGAGGCGATGCCGCGTCAGCCTCTGAGCACCCTCAGACCCGGCCCACCGCCGCCGCGGCCAGCACCGCCAGGCGGTCGCCCAGACCTCGCGGCAGTGGACTGGCCGGGGCGGGCCGGCGAAGGTCGCGCCGTGCCAGCACCGCCGGCAACCCGGCAGCCAGCACCGCACGAGGCAGCTTTCCTTCGCTCCGGCGCAGAAGCTCGCGCCCCCAGCTTGCCAACTCCGCCAGCACCGGGCGCACCGCCGGTGCGTCGGGCTTCGCCATGACGTCGTGCACGGACAGCCGGTGCGCGGCCAACACGTCCTCGGGCAGCAGGCAACGGCCGTACCGGGCCAGCAGCGCCACGCTGCGCACTTGCCCCGCGACGCCATAGGCCGTGCCAAGATCAGACAGGCGCGGCAACAGCGCCGCCTCCGCCCCGAGCGCCCGGCCGGCCGCCACCGCGAGCCCGCCGGCAGCCCCCTGCACATAGCCCTCCCAAGCCGCCCTGGTGGGGATCGATGGTTCGGCCTCCGCCTCGCGCGCGGCGATCATGGCCAGCAGGTCGGGTGCGTGCAGGGCGCCGGCATCCAGCGCCGCGCCGAGCGGGGTGGCGACTTCGTGGCGGCGGCGCGCACCCTCCACCACCTCGCGCCACCATTGCAGGCGGATCAGCGCCAGCGCGGGCTCGTTGGTCGCCTCGCGGGCGCGGGCCAGCTCGTGGTTGAAGGCATACAGCGCCAGCAGCGTGCCGCGCCGCTCGGCGGGCGCGAACAGGGCGGTAAAAAAGCGGTCGGGGTCGTGCCGGCGAACGAACAACAGCAGGGCGTCATCGCTCATGCTGCCCCCTGCCCGCGATCGCAAGTTCGCCGAAGCCCGGTTGGGTGGGACCCCGGCAGCCGGAGCCCCGCCGGTTTTCAGCCTTCCTTCTTGCCGACGTCCTTCGTGGTGCCGACGTCTTTCTTGCCGTCATCCTTCTTGCCGAACATCCCCTTGAACAGGGAGCCGAGCGTCGGCGCCTCGCCGGGCGCGCCAGCGGTCCTGGCCGGCCTGGGCGGCCTTGCGTCGTTGGCGGGCAGCGGATTGATCACCGCGCTGATGGTCTCGCGCAGCACGGTGATGCGCACGTTCGGCGCGATCTCCACCTCGATTTCGCGCTCTTCGGCGCTCTTGGGCGGCTTGCTGATCACACCCAGCACGCCACCGCCGGTCACCACCTTGTCACCGCGCTTCAGCGCCGAGAGTGCCAGCTTCATCTCCTTCTGCTTCTGCTGCTGCGGACGGATCAGCAGGAAGTAGAACACTGCGAAGATCAGGATCAGCGGCAGGAACTGGGTGAGGTCGCCCATGCCGCCACCGGCGGACTGGGCGTAGGCGGGAGAGATGAGCATCTGGGGTTCCGGGTTGCTATGAGTTGGGCGGGACCATAGTTTCCGCCCCCCGAACGTCAAGCTTCCCGAAAGTCAATTGCCCGATGGACACTCGCCGCCTGATGGAGGCCGTGACGCGCATCACCGAGGCGGTGGAACGGCTCGCCCCGCCGCCGCCGCGACGGCCCGACCTCGGCGCCGCCGAAGGCTTTGTCTGGCACCCCGCCACGCCGCCCGCCACCGGCGGCGGCCGGCTGGAGCCGGTGACGCGCATTTCGCGCGTCGATATCGGCCTGCTGCAGGGCATCGAGCGGCAGAAAGGCATCATCCTGGAGAACACACTGCGGTTCGCCCGCGGCCTGCCGGCCAACAACGCCATGCTGTGGGGTGCGCGCGGCATGGGCAAGTCTTCGCTGGTGAAGGCCGCCCACGCCGCCGCCAACGCCGCCGACCCGGGCAGCCTGGCGCTGATCGAGATTCACCGGGAAGACATCGGCTCCCTGCCCGACCTGCTCCGCCTGCTGCGGGGCGAAACCCGGCGCTGCCTGATCTTCTGCGACGACCTGTCGTTCGAACGCGAGGACGCCGACTACAAGGCGCTGAAATCGGTGCTGGATGGCGGCATCGAGGGGCGGCCGGAGACCGTGCTGTTCTACGCCACCTCCAACCGCCGGCACCTGATGCCGCGCGACATGATCGAGAACGAGCGCTCGACCGCCATCAACCCGTCCGAGGCGACCGAGGAGAAGGTGTCGCTGTCGGACCGGTTCGGTCTGTGGATCGGGTTCCACAACTGCGACCAGGATACGTATTTCGCCATGATCGAGGGCTATGCGGGCGCCTTCGGTCTTGACCTTTCCCATGAGAAGCTGCGTGCCGCTGCTGTGGAATGGTCGGTGACCCGCGGTGGCCGGTCGGGGCGGGTGGCGTGGCAGTTCATCCAGGATTTGGCCGGCCGACTCGGAGTGCCGGTCCAAGCCTAATGGAATGGGTTCCAAGGGGCCCCTGCCCCTTGGCGGGTCCAGCGACTGTCTTGGCTGTCAAGCGATTTGCCATTTGCGCTGGTCCCGGATGAGTGCGTTGAGGATGGTGAGGAGCTTACGCATGCAGGCGACGAGTGCGACCTTTCGAGGTTTTCCTGCGGCGATGA
>CAIXDS010000193.1 GCA_903918195.1 uncultured Acetobacteraceae bacterium
ACCCGGAGGTCGGGGAGCAGCTTCTCGGCGACCGGCGTGCCGGCCAGGTGCGCGATGAAGTCCGCGGTGGGGATCACGACATCCCCGCCGGTGGCCGCCGCCTGCTGCAGCTGCTCGGGCATGTCCTTCACGAATCCGAAGATCGGGTCCTGCGTGCGGTCGGCCTGGTCAGGATTGATGCCGGCGGACTGATAGAACTCGCGGACCTTGTCAGCCGGGACAAAGAGGTTCTCCACCGGGCTGCCGTCGGTTTGCTTCTGCATGAAGTCCTGGAAGGCAGCCAAGCTACGATCGCGCAGTTTTGAACTGTCGGCCTGGTCCAGGAGATTCTTGAACATCTCGATGTGGGCCTGCGCCTGCTGAGCGGCGCGGAAGTCACCATAGAGGCCGAGACCTGCGCCGGCGGCGTGCATCGCGCCCAGGGTGACCATGCCATTGACAGCAGCATCCCGAAGGCGGCCCACGATCTCGTCAGGATCGGTATCGAAGTGGCCCGGGCTGATCGCCTTAGCCATCTCCTCACCGATGATGGCACTGCCTTCCATGGCGGTCATAATCGCCGCGCCCTGACCTGCCCCGTAGGCCGTGCTCTTGGCCAGGCGAGTGGCGGAAGCAGAGAACGAAGGGACGGTGACGGCTTCCTCGACTGCACGCTGCGCGAGCGATTCTGCAGTATTTCCCAGCATTTTTGATTCAAGCTCGGTGCCGTATTTCCCCAGGGCATAGGTTGCGGCCCCGGTGAAGATCGCCCCGAACTGCGCGCCGGTGTCGCTGATCGGCTGACCATCTGCCCCGCGCATCTGCCGGAGCTTGAGATAGGCATTGCCCGCTGCGACCCGGCCCATATCGAGATTGAACCCGATGCCAGCACCTGCAGCTGCACCTGGTACCGCACCCGCCCCGGCGAGCTCCGGCGTAGTAACTGCGCCGATCACCGTCCCAGCAATCGCACCAGGTATCGCACCACGTGCACCATTGTCGATCAGCCCAGCAATAAACCCGGTGAAGGACTGCACGAACCCCATGCCACCCGTGAGCTTCGGCTGTTGGGCTAGGGTCTGCTGCAGGGTCTGGATCTGTTGATCCACCTGGGGTTCTTGCATGCCCAGTGCATCATCAACCTGTTTGACGTTGCCGGCACGGCCCAGGGCATTCTGCTGCAGAGCGCTGCTGATCCCGGTCTTCAGTGCGGTGGACAAACGCTCGATGATGCCTAGTTTGTCGAAGTCATCGCTCGCGATCCGCGCGGCCAAAGGGTTGTCAGCGACCCACTCGGCCGTCTTGGGGTTCTGCTCGAGGACCTGCTGATTCTTTTGCAGCTGCACCTGGTCGGCGTATTTCTTCGGATCTGCCGCGATCGCAGGCTGGGGGATGCCGGTCTGTGCTGACAGGCTCAGTGCGTGGGCTTGCTCGTCCGGATTGGTACCGACAGCGCCAAGCAGATTCGCATTGGCTGCCGGCATCGGATCGGCTCTATCGAGTAAGGCCCCATAGGGATTCGGTGAGGCCGGCGCGGTGCCCGAGGTGGGCTGCGTCTCAGACTCTGGGCTGAGCAGCGTTTCGTAAGGGCTCAATTCCACCGGGATGCGAGTCTTCAACTCTTTGCTCACTCCGTCGAACACAACGATGTTGCCCGGAGCAGTGCCCATCCCCCGGTTCGCCGCATAAACCACATTCCTTTTTGGATGCTGCGCC
>CAIXDS010000194.1 GCA_903918195.1 uncultured Acetobacteraceae bacterium
CGCGCCATGTTGTCTCACCAATGACTGCCTGTCTCAGCTTTAAGTGCTGATTTTCTCACGATTAACTGCCGTAGGCAAATCTATATCTTTCAATCTGTTGGCTGGTCGTTGCCGTCTCATCAATGACTGCCGGCTGACAGGCTCGGAAATGCGCGACTTCCACGGCCCGCCATCAAGCGCCTTCAGCGTGGCGCGCGCGTGATATCCCTTGTCGGCGACCAGTTCGGCGGGCGCTTCCGGCGTTGGTGCCGCCTCCACCGCCGCGAGGTGCGCGGCCGCGCTGGCCAGCGTGCCCGGCATGGTTGTGGTGTCGCCCTGGTCGGCGGCATGAACCTCAGCAGCAACCACCGCGCCGGTATCGAGGTCCATCGCGTGCTCCGGCTTGTAGGCAAGATGCGTGCGCCCGTCTTTCAACTTGGCGATCTTCGCATCCGGATCGGTCGGGCTCTGCCAGTCCGCGTTCGACAGTGTCTTGTCTTTGCGTTTGCGGTCCAGCCGGATCAGGTCCTCGGTCGTCGGCGTCTCGATGCCGCTTTCCTTGGCCATCCGGGTCAGCATTTGACGATGGGTTTCGCCGTTGTCACGCCGAACAATCGTGCGCAGCGCCGCATTGGCCTCCATCGTCGAGACATCCACGCCGATCCGCTCGCCCTTGATCAGCCCGTGCTCGGCGAGCCGCTTGAGCACCCAGGTGAACACGCGGTCGTGCAGTTCCACCGGCAGACGCGAGCGGGTGCGGCTCAGCCAGGAATGGTCCGGCACCGGCTCGCGCTCGCCGAGCCGCAGAAACTCCCGCAGCGACAGGCTGTCAGCGCAGCGCCACTCCAGACCACGCTCGCTGTCGATGCCTTCGAAGTAGCCCACCAGCAGCATGCGGAAATAGCGCCCCGGCGGCAGCGACGGGCGACCACGCTTGGCGGCGTAGTAGCGGGCGCATTCGCCCTCCGCGAAGCCGTCGAACCCGGCGGTGATCAGTTCAGCTTGCAGCCGGTCATAGAAAACGTGCCCGGCGAGCGCGGCAACTCCGCCCAGGTCACCAGTATCTCCGGCTGTCTCGCCTGCTGCCGCCCAAGCGCCATCGCTCCCCCGCTCCGTCACGCGACCCGCAACGAATCGAGTCGGACCGATTTTGTCAACGGGCTGGTAGGGCCAGCAGCGGGGTGCGCCGCATCCCCGCCGCATTGAAGCTGGGCGCGTGATCGTGCAGGAATTTCTCCGCGATCATCGTCTTGCCCATGCGGCTGTCGCCCCAGATCAGCGGATTCGGCATGCGGGTCTGCAGCGGACTGTCCAGCAGGTCAGCGAGCTTGCCCAGCGCCAGGACCGCGCGTGGGGTGTCCACTCATCGGTTAGCACGGATCCGCGCGATCCGTTCGGCATCGGTGTGGCGCAGCAACTGTCGCGCTGCCGGCGTCAGGTGCGTGGCCGGCCACGGCGCCTCCACCTCACTGTTCATCGCGCCAGTGCGTCGGACCAGTGGGCGATGTTGAACAGGTGCACGCCGTCGCGGCCCATCCGGCGTTCCACGAAGCGCCGCCGTAGTGCGGCGTGCGCGCCGGCCGCGCGGGTACCGTAGCGTTTGCGGTGTGCCGTCGCCCGCGAGATCGCCTGGATGCGCAGCTTGATGGTCCGCACATGCGGGCAGCGCAGACCTTGGGCATGGCAGCGCCTGCCAATGCGGGCCGTCAGTTCGGTCAGCGTCGGCCGCTCCTGTGTCAGGTAGACCCCGTGGATTTCCTCGGTGATGATCGCCTCGACCGCCGCCTCCGGCTGGCCGGTCGCCGTGCGGGTAAGGAACTGCTCGATCAGCCCGATCTGCTCACGCGCTCTGACCTGAGCGTGGGCGGGCGGCGCCGCCTGCAGCAGGTTCGGGCAGTTCCTCCAGAATCCCCTGCTGCCTCTCGCCCCCTGCCTGTGCAACGAGGCTGAATCGCGGCAAATGGGAGCCAGGGAGATCCCTGAGGCTCCGCAGCCCGAACTGCGCCAGAAACCGCGGCGTCGTCGCCCACAGGGTCGGCCAGCCTTGCACCTCCTTACGGCCCCAAGGCTGGATCATGCCGGTTTCCAGCAACGCGTCCATCGTTGCCTGACCCAGGGCAACGCCGCGGATCTGCTCGATTTCAGCCCGGGTAACCGGCTGGTGCAGGGCGATGGCCACCAGCGTCTCCATGGCCACCCGTGGCAACCGGCGCGTTTCAGTCAGAGCGGCCCGAAGAGGCGCCGCCAGGTCGGGGGCGGTGCGAAAACTCCAGGCACCGCCCGTCTCGACAAGGATGACGCCGCGATCGGCGCAATGAAGCTGCAGCGCCGCCAGCACGCCATCGGGGTCAAGATGCTCGGGAAGAAGCGGCCGGAGGGTGGTTGAGGTGACCGGCTCCGCACTGGCAAACACGAATGCTTCCGCGAGCCGCAGGATTTCGACAGGAACCTCGGAACCGTCCATGCCCCTTACCCTGCCCCGTCATCGCTCCTGGCGCCACCCGGATCAATCCGACCGGCGCAACTTTGCGGCGCTCAAACCCTTCGCACCGTATCTGGAGCATAAGTGCGCCGCCTACGGCTCTCCCTGCCCCGCCTGTCTTTGGCGACGCTTGTCCGAATTCCCTGTGGTCCGGTCGAGTATCTCGCCGAGGGCGGTCAGCAGTTCGGCCGGATCGTAGAAGCCAGGCTTGGGGATCGTTATGGCGAGTGCCCCTCCGCGCGCAGCGCGCTGGCCACGTGCAAGCACACCACCATCGGCAGCACGAACGATATGCTCCTGCAGCCGAGATGACCGCGGTGGCTGTGCCCGAGCGGCGGCGGCAAGCTGGCGGACCACGGCCGCGGGCGGCAACGGTGGCTCCCCCTGCCCTGCCCGCACCACCTGCTCATCCGCCAAAAGCCGTGCCGCGCCGGACAGGCGTGCGGCCGTGGGTGGCACGCGCAGCAGCGGCGCCAGCACGGCACCGTGGCTGATTCCGATGACATGGGACGATCCGAAAGCGGCCACCACCTCCGGCGGCAGGCGCGTCAGTTCCAGGTAGCGGCTCAGCCAGCTTCGCGAGACCTGCAAGCGTTCCGCCATCCGCTGTTGGCTGCCGCCATAGTAGCGATCGACGGCACGCGCATAGTCGGTCGCCCGTTCATAGTCCGACAGGTCCTTGCGGTTCCGGTTCTCCAGGTCGGAAATCCGGAATGCCTCCTCGTCGGTCAGTTCGCGCGGCTCGACCAGGAAGCGGAACTCCGGGAAATTATTGGCTCGAAGCCACGAGACGCTAAAGTGCCGGCGGGCGCCGCAGATCACTTCGAAGTCACAGGCCGGATCGCCGGTGACGCGGCGGACGACCGCCGGCACCTCCTGACGACCCTGCGCCCGCAGGCTCTCGATGAGGTCGGCACAGTTTTCCGGGGTGAGCGCACCGTAATCACGATTGTGGCCGCTCCAGATCCGACACCGCGCGGGATCGACGTATTCGTGCACCCGGGTGATCGTCGTTCCGGCCGCCATCTCGGCCAGCCGGTTCTCGCGCGACGCCAGGATGCCGGCACCCAGGATGCCAGTGCGGGGGGGCAGGCGAGGGGCCGCGCGGGTTGCAGCCCCGGCACCAGCCACCAGATCGGCAAATCCCTTGTTGCCCAGCGCCATGACAGAAATCCCCTAGCTAAAACAATAATATGCCCTGGAGTTACAGGTCTGCAACCGCGGCGCGGATTACAGCACGCCCGCACTGCGGAGGCGCTCGGCGTGGCTTGGCCAGGTCAGGCGAGTCAGCGTCTCGACTTCAGCGTTCACGCCGTTGAGATAGGTCAGGCATCGCTGATAGGTTTCGCGCGACGTTACCGGCTGCTCCAGCTCGTACACCGTCATGAGGCGGGCTGAGGCGTTGTCGATCTCGGCGCTGTCCTTCAGAACGGTCCGCAGCAGCGTCGTGCCGAACAGGTTCCGCATCAACCCGAGCAACTCACGCTGCATGGATTTCTGCTCGTCCGCCCGGGTCGCGACCATCCGCATCCAGCGCAGATCGACCGGAAGGCCGCGCTCCTCCAACGCCCCCATGGTCTCGTACAGCATGGCCAGGAAGGAGGTGGTGGAGGTGAAGTCCACGACCGTCGGCGGAATCGGCACGAGCAGTGCGTTGGCGGCGCGCATGACCGAGAGCGAGATGGTGCCGAGGGCAGGGGGCGGGTCGAGGATGATGATGTCGAAATGGTCGGCGATCGAGGCCACGCCCTCGGCCAGCCGGTTCAGCAGCGTGCGCTCGGCCCGGGCAATACGCGCGGCCAGCTCGTATTCCGCCGAGTAGAGCTTGAGGTTGGCCGGGACGAGATAAAGCCCATCCCAGTGAGTCTCGCGTACGGCATAGGCCAGGCTGGTCATCTCGGCATTGCGGAAGAACGGATAAAGCGTCTCGTCCTCGGCAATGTCGAGGTCAGGGACGTAGCCGAACATCGTCGTGCTGGACCCCTGGCTGTCGCAGTCGATCAGGCAAACCCGGTAACCTTGGATGGCGAGGTACTGGGCCAGATGGGTCGAAATCGTGGACTTGCCGACGCCGCCCTTGAAGTTTTGCACCGCGATGACGGCGACGGGGTCCGCGGGCGCGCGCCAGGGACGGGTTGCGAAAACGGCGCGCATCTGGTTGATCTCGGCCAGCGTGTAGCCGACCCGCCGACCGGAGGTGGTTCGCTCGACCTGCGGCAGGCGACCGTCTTTTTCCGCTTCCCGGATCGCAGCAGCGGTGCGGCCCACCAGCTCGGCCGTGCGCGTGATCGAAAAGCGCGGCGCGCGACGTTCCGTTTCTCCCTCGGCCACACCGCGCGTGCGCAGAGAGGCAAGGATGTCGAGCGACCGGGTGTAGAACCCGGCGATAGCCTCCGTCGAGGTGGCGGCGTCCATGGGCAATTTTCCAACCAAATCGGGTCGCCGATTCAGGGCTTGTCCATCACGACATCAGGCCTGGTACAGCGCCGAATGCAGGAAGCCCGGAGCAGGGCAGGGCAATTGGGTGAAGGAAGGCCAGGGCTCTGCCCAGGACCCGCCCCCGCGCGCAGCGCGCTTTCGCGCGACGGCCGAGAGGCCCCTGGACCCCACCACCCTCGAAACGAATGGGTTCTAAGGGCTTCGCCCTTAGCGGGGGCCAGGGGCAGAGCCCCTGGCCTTGCTTCACCCGATTGCCCTGCGGAGCAGGGATCTCTGTCGCGACCCAATTGACGGGTTCGAACAGGTTCATCTGATCCGCTTCGCGAGCCATCGCGGCGGCGACCGCACTGCCGTCATGAACGAGAGCACGGCATATATCTGCGGGCCGACGGCCAGGCGGGATTTCACCGATGCACTCCATAATGATTCGGAGGTCGCGCGTCTGACCAAACGATGGCACAACGAAATTGAATTTCCAACCATTTTCGCAATTATGGCACCGTAGGCGCTCAAAAGCGAAAATGCAGGGATGATAGGGGGGCATCTCACGTCGAACGAAAGCTTGGGAAATTCTCTTCGGGCGAAGGATTTTGACGCGGCTTGGAAATCATTGACGTACCGCTTTCATCCAATGAACGGAGCCAACCAATGAGGCGGTCGGTCCGCTTCGCCGGAATGGCGGCGCATCAGTCCATACCCAAGCAGCGGTTGACGTTTCCGGTTGGCTGCCCGATCGGGGCAGCAGACAATCGCGGCATGCGCGGGCTCCGGTGAACCAGCGCGACCCGCGAGCATTCCCCCCCCGCCACAGCCGCCCCTTTGAGCCGGCGCCTCGTGCACGGCAATGTTCGGCCGCGATAGTTGTCGCACTCGCGTGGTCGGAAAGATTCAGAGCCTGTTTGACTATCCCATAGACGCTTTTTCGCGGCAGTAGGCGCGAAGGACGCGGTGGACATTGGCAATCTCGACCGCATCTTCTGCGGCGGCTGGACTTTGTTCCAAATTACGAGTCAGGCGGCGGTAAC
>CAIXDS010000195.1 GCA_903918195.1 uncultured Acetobacteraceae bacterium
CGGTTCTGCGGCTCGCGCACGCCCGGGCCGGTCGGCACAAGCAGGTGCGTGTCGCCGAACGCCTGGATGGCGATGACGTTCTTCGGCACGCCCAGACGGACCAGCTCGGCGGCCACGTTGTCGGCGCGACGACGCGACAGCGCCAAGTTGTACTGTGCCGTGCCGGTGCGGTCGGCATAGCCGGAGACCTCGATCTGGGTCAGTTGCACGTGGGTCGAGGCCTGCGCCGCATCGGCGATGATCTGCCGGGCGCGGCCGGTCAGATCGGCGCGGTCCCAGTCGAAGAACACCAGGTAGGTGCGGGCCGGCTCCGGCGCCGGGGCGGCGATCGGAGCCGGGGCCGGCGGCGGTGGCGGCGGGGCCGCGTTGAAGGCGTAGCGCAGGCCAATCAGGAAACTCTCGTTGGTCGGCGCCGCGAGCTTCACGTTGGTGGGGAAAATGCCGGCGGTACGCGCCGGCGGCGGCGTCACCGTGGTCGTGCCGTGGTAGGTCTGATCGGTGAACTCGCCGACAAAGCGGAACTCGGTGGTGAGCGCCAGACCGGGCACGCCGAGCGGGAAGGCGGCGCCCAGGATCAACTGGCCGGCCGCAGATCCCTGCCAGGAACTATTGAAATTGAACTGTTCGTAGTAGAGGGTGCTCTGCACGTTTCGGTAGGCGTAGTACTTGCCGGTCTGCAAACTATTGCCGATGTAGCCGATACCGATACCGACGTAAGGCGAAACCCATGGCGCAACATTGTTGAAGTCATAGAGAACGTTCGCAAACCCGCCCCACTGCAGGAAGTTGCCGCCACCACCGCCGGCAGCCTCGCTCACGTGCACGTTGTTCTGGCGGAAGTTCATCTCGACTTCGGCGCGCAGGCCGTTTCCGAAGCCCCAGCCGACACTGCCGAGCAGGGCATACCCGCCGTTGGAGTTGAGGTTGCCGCTGTTGATGGGCACGCTGCCGGTGCCAAAACCGGGAACCGACACATTGATATTCTTCCCGTTCAGCGTGTTCAGGTAGTCAAAGCCCGCCCCCAGACCGACATAGACACCGTTGACCGGGTCCGCCGCCATGCCCGTTGCTGGCGCGGCCAGGATGGTGGCTGCCAGCAGCAAACTCCGGAGCTTCATGGCTCATTCTCCTTGTGTTTCGGATCGCCCGGCACACCCACCCGGACGGTCGATCAGACTCCCAAGCGATTTCAAATGCAGCTTATTGCCCGGAAGGCCCGGATGCCAGCGCCGATTATTTTGTCGTGAACGTGCGTTTTCATTTCTAATTCCGGACAATGCAAATACGCCATAAACACTTCTTCAATCACGACGCTGTGATTTATCAAATCCGTTCTTGCGTGCGGCAGACTAACGGAATTCCAGCGTTCGCCCCGACATCATAAATAAGAAAAATGAAAATCCTGCTGTTTCCTGCGCCGCCCGCCGTCTGCGTGACGGCTGCTCATGAATTTCGCCGATTCTTCGCCACATCCAACCGCCCATCGGCGAATAACGATGAATGCCCGGCGCGATCGGTCCTGCTTTCAACCCACCCTGGTCAGGGCAATCGGCTGGCGCAAGCGCTTCCGCCGTCAGGCCGCCGCAAACCCACCGATCCAGCCGGCGACCGCGGGGCGGCCCCAACCGGGCTACGCTCGTTGCACCGGCTGGTTCATCAGACCGCTGCCGCCACACGCGGCGCACCGGGGCGCGGCGAAGTCCGGCGGCCGGATCGGGTCATATGAGTACAAGGATATAAAGTTGAATCAAGTGGATGCGTGGATACATCGGGGGATGACCGGCGGCGGTTCCGACCGGGCGCAAGCCGCCGCCGCGGTGGAAGGACCAGGTCGCAGCGGTCCCGCGAACCAGCCGCCGGGCGGGTGCGGGGCGCTGGATAAATCCCGTGATGCCCGGACTACCAGGCCGTCACATCTGCGCGAGCGGCCCACGGAACCGCAACGAACTAACGGCTCGCGCCGACGCTCGCCCGGCCGGTGTCCCCCTGAACGCGTAGGTGAACGCCAGCCGGATGAAGCTATCGGCCGAGCGCGCGGGCGCCGGCGCTGTCGCCGCGCCGGACGGACCGTGTCAGTTCGGCAGGCGCACCAGGGTGAACAGGCCGAACGGCGGCACCGGACGCTGGGTTGCAGCGGCGCGATCCTCGGCCGGCAGCAGCGCCTCAAGCGCGAAATCGGGATGCCAGCCCAGCTTGCGTGAGGCCGGCGCCATCGCCCGTTCCACCCACCAGCGCGGCCCGCGCTCGGCGGCGAAGTGGTTGACGAACAGGATGTGGCCGCCCGGCCGGACCACTCGCCGCATCTCGGCCAGCAGACGGCGCGGGTTCGGCACCACCGAGGCCACGAACATCGCCACCGCGATGTCGAAGCTGCCGGCGGCGAAATTGGTCGCCTCGGCATCCATTTCCAGCAGCCCGGTGACGTTGGTCAGCTGGTCCTGGGCGACCCGCGTGCGGGCCCGCTGCAGCATCTCGGCCGAAAGATCGATGCCGGTGATGCGCTTCTCCGACCGGTAATGCGGCAGCGCCAGCCCGGTGCCGACACCGACCTCCAGCACCCGGTTGCCCGGCAGCCGGTTCGCCTCGGCGACGGCGCGACGGCGCCCCCAGGCGGAAACACCGCCGAACACGGTGTCGTAACTGGCCGCCCAACGCCGATAGGCAGCGCGCACGGCATCCGCATCAAGCGACGCAATTGGTTCCGCCCGACGCTGCAGCTGGGTGGTTTGGCTCATGATTCCTCGTTCATCCGCTAAATGGAGGCGCTCGCTGGCCACGGCGAAGCGCACGGACGCGCGACGGTGACACCAATCTGTAACACGGGCGTGAGGGTAAAGGAAATGCATGGCTGGCGCGAATTGCGTGCGCCCCATCCGGCCAGACCGGAACAGGCCATCGGCACCAGCCAGCCGACCGGCGGGGAGCCACCCCCACCGGCTCAGCAAACCGGAGAAGCCGTGCTCAGTCGCCCGCGATCAGGTTAACCGCGGCGGCGCGTCCGTTCTGCTGCTGCTCGATTTCGAAGCCGAGACTTTGACCCTCGTTCAGGGTGCGCAGCCCGGCCTTCTGCACCGCGCTGATGTGCACGAACACATCCTTGCCGCCGGTGTCCGGCGCGATGAACCCGTAGCCCTTGGTCGGGTTGAACCACTTCACAGTGCCCTTGCCCATAGACGTGCCGCCTCCTTGCTGCGGGCGCGGGTTTGGCCGCGCCCCTGCCGCGGCGTCCGGCCCGTTCCTTCTTGTCCGGGCAACGTGGCCGGCCGCCAGGTGGAACGATACCCGCCCTCCCTGGCATCTGCAACGGACAGCAACAATGGCCGGTTACGGCGCCAGCGGTGTCGGCGCCGGGCTGGAAAAGGGCACCGCCGAGGGGCGCGCCGGAGCGGGGGGAGGAAGCGGAGCCTCCGGGGGAAGCGGGGCCTCCGGGGCGCCAGCAGGCGGCGCCAGCTCCAGCTGTTCCACCGGGCCCGGCGCCGGCGCCGCCGGCTCGGTGGTCTGCAAATAGTCGCGCAACGACCGGTGCAGCTGGTACTCGAACTCGACATTCATGTCCGACATCATCTGCTTGACCATGTCGTACAGCTCGGCCCGCACCCCGTTGGGGCTGTCGTCCTTGATGGTGCGCGTGCGCAGCACCCGCGCCTCCGCATAGCCGCTACGGGTGCCGTCCGAGGTGGTCACGTCGAGATGCACGGCGAAGCTGCCCTGGTAATTCTCGCGCGTCTGCACGATCGAGGCGTCGTCGATCACGAATACCGCCCGTCCCGAGCTGCCGCCCGGGATCAGCCGGTCCTCGGCCATCTTGCGCAGCGCGTCCACCGGCCGGACCGGGGCGAGGAAGCCCTTCTCCCGTGTGCCGGCCCGCGGCGTCCAGGAATCGTCGATGTCGATCGCGGCCACGTTCAGCTTCAGTGGCGCCAGGTAGTCCCAGCTCAACGGCGCGAAATGAACCGGGGGCGCCGGCCCGCCGCAAGCCGTGAGCAGCACAGGAATCGACAGGGCGGAGAATGCGAGGGCAGTCAGGGCAGCACGGCGTGCGACCCAGGTCTCGGTCATGGCGACTCCGTCCCGTCCTGGTGGCGTCTTGGCACGGCACCCTGCGCAGGCCGCGCCGCCGGGTCAATCGGAAATAGCAAGGAAGGCCAGGGGCTTTTCCCCTGGACCTCCGTCGTTTTGACGACCATGCTATGCGGCGAAGTTAAGCGCCACCTCGCCCAGGGTGGAAAACGCCACCCGCACCTGCGCCGCCGGACCGACCCGGTTGGCGCCGGTCCACGAACCGCAGGTGACGAACTGGCCGGCCTTCAGCCCGCCGGCCCAAACGCTGCCCTGGTTGGCCAGCCACACCACCTGGCCCAGCAGGTCACCGCCGGGATGGCCGGTGCGGGTCGCGTTCACCGCGCCATCGACGCGCTGCACCACGCTCTCGGGGCCGAGACCAATGCCGCGCCATTCCGCCACCGGCGCCCCGTACACGAAGGCCCCGTGCGACTGCGTGTCCGCCAGCCCGGTCAGCGGCGCGACCGCATTGGGCTCGAGAAAGCGCGACTGCAGCACCTCGATCGCCGGATACAAGGCGGCGATGGCGTCGGCCACCTCCTCGCGTGTGTAGGGTGTCGGACGCGGCGGCAGGTCGCGGGCGAGCCGCACCGACAGCTCGGCCTCCACCCCGCGCAACAGGAACACCGAGGATGCCAGCGTGGCCGGACCTGCCATGATGCCGGCGGCCGGCAGCGGGCCGCAAAAAGGCGGGCCGTCCGGCAGGAAAGGGCTGACCTTCCACCCCCCGATCGAAGCGAAGGATTCGGCCACCTTCCGTTGGATGGCATAGGCGGCCGCACGGTCGGCCGGACGCAAATCCGGCGGCAGGTCCGTCAGGCGCCGGGCGGGATCACGCCGCGCCGCGAGCAACAACGCGGCGGCACGCGTGGGGGTGTCTGGCATGCTTGGCGTCCCTGGATCGGTCGAGCGGCGACACTCGCACGCGCCCGCACGCCGGGCCAACCCGGGGGTCACGACACCGGCGCGCGGCCCGTCCGCAAACCTGGGTGATCGACTTTTCTAAATTGCGGCACTCGCGGTGCGCAACTGGTGGACCATTTCATTCATGACGAACCAAACGAAGTTCGGCATTTCTTCCACCATGTAGCGAAACTTCTTGCGGTCGATGAGGGCAAGATCGCAATCCTCGCTCGCCCGGGCGGTCACGCCGCGCGGATGTCCGTCGAGCAACGAAACAAAGCCGAGCGCGTCGCCGGCATGGATCGTCTCAATCACTTTGGTCTGCTTGGTGAGGTCAACCGAACCGCTCAGGATCACGTACATCACGCCCGCGGCATCGCCCTCACGGAAGATTGTGTCGCCGGCCGCGTAGTGGACGACGGTGCCCACGGAGCGCGCAAAGTCGCGAAAATCCACATCTGCTGTCATCGACATGACGCTGGCCCCCGGTTTTTTTTGTGGCAGTTCGATGAAACCCGCCGATACGAACGATGTCAATCCAAAGCATATGCCCTGGAGAACAATTTTCGCTGCCGTTGTGGCGAGCGCCACAACGGCAGCGTGCGGAACCTGCTGGAGCGCGCGGGCCGGGTCATCGAACGACCTGATGGAAGAAATACCTGATGGAAGAAATATAGGGCGACGAGGACCGCAGCCTTGCGACGGGATGCAACGTGACAATATGCCAGGATCGGTATTCACGGGACGGAAGGTACCGTTCCATTCGGGCCCGCCCGGATGACCAGGCGTATCGGGCAAATTCCGGCTACCTCGGCAGGGTGGGGTTGTTTTGGTGCTGCAAGCCTGCAAATCGTCCGGACAAATCCGGATCATGGGAGGCGACAATGTCGAAATGGACGCTCCTCGTGTCCGCCGCAACAATACTGCTGCCGCTGTGCGGAAGTGCCGATGCCGCAGGCACCTGCGGGGGGACGAAACAGCCGGCCTGCGGCAACTCCGCCGACGGCGCGGCGAAGGGTCAGGCGACCGAGCGCAGCTTCGCCCCCGGGTCACCGGGCGGGGCCCACCCGGCACCGGGCATGGCGGTCAAAGGCACCGGCGTTCCGCAAAACACCACGGTCCGCTGAACGATCCGCCGGAGTCTTGCCGGCAAATCGATCAAGCGGCGCCGTCGTGCAGGAACCCGTACAGCCGCGGCGCGCCGGGACAACCGGCCCGCCCGCAGGTTCCCCTGCTGGCGGGCGTGGCATTCGCCGTCAGGGCTTGGGCACTGGCGTTATCAGACCCAGTTTGGCGCCGGTGCTGTCCTCGACGAAGCCAAGCCGGCCGACATCCGCCACATCGAAGGGCGGGCGCACGCTCTTGCCGCCGTGCTCCGTGGCCAGCCTGAGGCGCGCATCCACGTCGTCCACTTCCAGATACTCGAACCAGTGCGGCGGCACGGTCGGCGGCAGGTCCGGTGGCATTTGCATGATGCCGGCGACCGGCTTTTCGTCCTTTTCGGCGATCCAGTAGGTACCGCTCTCGATCGGCATGGACTTGAAGGTCCAGCCGATAAAGCTGGCATAGAACTGCTTGGCGGCTTCGACATCGCGCGTCAGCAACTCGTTCCAGACGAATCTCCCGTGGGCCATTGGCGCGTTCCTTCAGTTGTCGCGGCGTTGCCGGCACGTGTGGCGGCGACAGCACCGCCCATGACCAAACCACGGTGAATATCGGCAAACCGCGCGCTGACATCCATAGGCCTGCCTGCCACGAATTCTTGAGTCCGGAACCGTGCGGACGGGAGCAGCTTGCACCGGGCATGACCGTCAAGGCAGTGGCGTGCCGCAGGGGGTGAGTAGAATCCGATCCTGCTCCCAGTGATGGCGAAGGCCTATCTGAGATGACGGCGCAGTACTTTTCGCCGTATCGGTAGATGTGGAGATTGATATGAATAGACTATTGGTGGTTGGCGCGGCGGTGTTCCTGATGATGACTGGCGCTGCGATGGCACAGTCTACGACGTCGCAAACCACGACGACCATCACCCCCTCCGTGGCGACCCCGCCGCCGGGCACATTCAGCGAAAGCCGATCGCAGAAGACCATCGGCCCGGATGGCAGCCGGACCAACTCGAGCGAAACGACATACCGCGATGGCCGCGGGGTGGCGAACGACAGCGTCAGCCGGACGACCACGTATCCGCCGCCGTCGGTCACAACGACCCGGAAGTCCACGACCACCGAAACGGAATAGGACGCGCGGCCGGCCGGGTGCGCGCCGCGTACCCGGACCCAACCCCTGTCAGGAAAGCTGCCATGAACCAGACAAGATCGATGAGCGATACGAACCCGATGTTCAGGCGTGTGCTGAGCGGCGTGCTGTTCGCGGCAATGGCGGCGGTGAGTGGGTGCGGGTCCGCGCCACCGGCGGTCATGACGACCACGATCGACCGGACCACCACGCAACAGAGCTATCCGATCGCGCCACCACCCACGTCAGTCACAACGACCAGAACGCAGCAATATACGCCCTGAGCTTCGGTGCGCGCCCGAGCTTCGGCGCGCCACGACGGCATCGGCTGACATTGTTCGCCCGGCCTGCGTCACCGCCGCGGAAGGGTGAACGATGCCGCCGTGCCAGCCGTGACCCCTTGCCCGGCGACGGTGCCGCCCCCCCCCCGCATGAAGTGTCTGGACGCCGCCGCCCGATCGGCCGAGAAATCCGCTCCGGAACGGAGGGCGCGCGATGACCATCTATCTGGACGAGATTTTCGTCGGCATGACCGCCAGCACGGGGAAAACCATCACCGAGGCTGACATCCTGATGTACGCCGCGGTCAGCACCGACACCAACCCGACGCACATCAATGCCGAGTTCGCCTCCGCCGGCCCCTTCAAAGAGCGGGTGGCGCACGGCATGCTCACCGCCGGGCTGATCAGCGCCGTGCTGGGCACGCAATTGCCGGGTCCGGGCACCATCTATCTGGGCCAGACACTGCGCTTCCGCGGCCCGGTGAAAATCGGCGACACCGTCACCGCCATCGTCGAGGTCACCGATATCGTCGTCGAGAAGCAGCGCGCCACGCTCAGGACGGTCTGCATCGTCGGCGGAAAAACCGTTATCGAGGGCGAGGCCACCGTGCTGGTGCCGACCCGCGGCTGATGCGCATCTTCAGCGACTGGCGGGACCTGCCGGACGATTCCAGGGGAGGCGCGGTCGCGCTCGGCAATTTCGACGGCGTGCATCTCGGCCATGCCCATGTGCTGCGCGCCGCCCATGGCGCGCGGCCGGATTCGCCGCTCGCCGTGCTCACCTTCGAGCCGCATCCGCGCGAGATGTTCCGCCCGGACGACCCGCCCTTTCGCCTGACGCTGCCGCCGGCCCGCAACGAGGCGCTGGCAGCCCTCGGGGTGAAGATCGTCTACGAGCTTCCGTTCGACACCGCGTTCAGCGAAATGACCGCCGAAGCGTTCGTGACCGAGGTGCTGTGGCGCGGCATCGGCGCCCACCATCTGGTCTGCGGCCCCGATTTCGCCTTCGGCCACCGCCGCGGCGGCGACACCGTTTTCCTGGCCGCCCGGGCCGAGGCGCTGGGCGTCGGGCTGACCGTGGTGCCGCCGCTGTCCGATGAATCCGGGCCGATTTCGTCCAGCCGCATCCGCCGCGCCCTGCAGGACGGCTATCCCGAGCGGGCGACGCAGAAACTCGGCCGCCATTGGGCGATCCGCGGCACCGTGGCGCATGGCGATGCGCGCGGGCGCACCATCGGATTTCCCACCGCCAACATCCCGCTCGGCCGCCATCTGGAACCGGCGCGCGGGGTTTATGCCGTCACCGCCCGCCTGCCGGATGGGCACCGCCTGCGCGGGGTGGCCAATATCGGCCGCCGCCCGACCGTCAATGCCGGGCCGGAGAGCCGTCTGGAGGTCAATCTGTTTGATTTCGAGGGCGACCTGTACGACGAGGAACTGGAAGTGGCGCTGCACGCCTTCCTGCGCCCCGAGCGGAAATTCGCCGGGCTGGAGGCGCTGCGGGCGCAGATCGCCGCCGACGCCGCCGCGGCGCGCCGCCTGCTTGACCTTGCCGTCCGCCCCTCCGCATAGTCGGACCATGCACGGGATGCTGCACGCGCGAATTTCCGGCCCGGCCGCTTGCGGGCAGCCGGGACCACGCTGACGCGCCCCCATCCCTCCGATGCGGCGAACGCCGCCTGAGAATATTGATGAGCGACAAGCAAGACTACCGCGACACCGTTTTCCTGCCCGCCACCCCCTTCCCCATGCGCGGCGACCTGCCGAAGAAGGAACCGGGGCTGCTGGCCCGCTGGGAGCGGATGGGCATCTGGCAACGGCTGCGCGAGGCCTCGCACGGGCGGGAGAAGTTCATCCTGCATGACGGCCCGCCCTATGCGAACGGCAACATCCATATCGGCACCGCGCTGAACAAGATCCTCAAGGACGTGATCAACCGCGCCGCCCAGATGGGCGGCTATGACGCGTTGTACATCCCGGGCTGGGACTGCCACGGCCTGCCGATCGAGTGGAAGATCGAGGAGCAGTACCGCAGCCAGTCGCGCGACAAGGATGCCGTGCCGGTGCTGCAGTTCCGCGCCGAGTGCCGCGCCTATGCCGGCCACTGGATGGACGTGCAGCAGACGGAATTCCGCCGCCTCGGCGTGCAGGGCGCCTGGGGCGAACGCTACGCCACCATGGATTTTCCCTCCGAAGCGGCGATCGTCAACGAGATCGGCAAGTTCCTGCTGAACGGGGAATTGTTCCGCGGCCTGCGGCCGGTGATGTGGTCGCCGGTGGAAAAGACGGCGCTGGCCGAGGCCGAGATCGAATACCACGACCATACGTCCACGACGATTTTTGTCGCCTTCCCGGTGGTGACACCCTCGGTGCCGGTGCTGGCGGGGGCCTCGGTGGTGATCTGGACCACCACGCCCTGGACCATGCCCGGCAACCGCGCCATCGCCTGCGGTGCGGCGTTCGATTACGCCGTGGTGCGGATCGACTCGGTGAAGGAAGGATCGCTCGCCCGCGCGGGCGCTGCGCTGGTGGTGGCGCTGCCGCTGCTGCCGGAAACCTGCGCGGCGCTGGGGGTGGAAACCCACCATGTGCTGCACCTGGTGAAGGGCGAAGACATCGCCGGCACCATCTGCGCCCATCCGCTGCGCGGGCGGGGCTACGACTACGATGTGCCGGTGTTTCTCGGCGATTTCGTCACCACCGAAGTCGGCACCGGTTTTGTCCACATCGCCCCCGGCCACGGCGAGGACGATTTTGATCTCGGCCGGGAACACGGCATCGCGGTGCCGGAAACGGTCGGCGATGACGGCACCTTCAACCCCTGGGTGCCGCTGTTTGCCGGCTTGCACGTCTACAAGGCCGCCGATCCGGTCTGCGTCGCCATGACCGAGGCGGGCGGGTTGCTGGCGCGCGGCAAACTGGTCCATTCCTACCCGCATTCCTGGCGCTCGAAGGCGCCGCTGATCTTCCGCGCCACGCCGCAATGGTTCATCCGCATGGATGGCGAAGGCCGCATCCGCGAGAAGGCCCTGCAGGCGATTGCGGAAACCGATTTCGTGCCGGAGAAGGGCCGCACCCGGCTGGCCAGCATGATCGCGGCGCGGCCGGACTGGTGCATCAGCCGCCAGCGCGCCTGGGGCGTGCCGATCGCCGTGTTCGTGGAAAAAGCAACCGGGCAGCCGCTGCGCGACCCTGACGTGGTGGCGCGCATCGTCGAGGCGTTCCGCGAGGAAGGGGCGGATGCATGGTACGCCGCCCCGCCCGAACGGTTCCTCGGCCCCGGCCGTGACCCGGCCGATTACGAGCAGGTGAAAGACATTGTGGATGTGTGGTTCGAGTCCGGCTCGACCCATGCGTTTACCCTCGAAGACCGGCATCTGCCCTGGCCGGCCGACCTGTACCTGGAAGGATCGGATCAGCACCGCGGCTGGTTCCATTCCTCACTGCTGGAATCGGTCGGCACGCGCGGGCGGGCGCCGTTCAAGGCGGTGCTGACACACGGCTTCGTGCTCGACGAGCAGGGCCGCAAGATGTCGAAATCCATGGGCAACGTGATCGCCCCGCAGGAGGTCTGCGACAAATATGGCGCCGACATCCTGCGGCTGTGGGTGATGATGTCCGACACCGCCGACGATCTGCGCATCGGCCCGGAAATCCTCAAGCAGCAGGCCGAGCTGTACCGCCGCCTGCGCAACACGCTGCGCTGGCTGCTCGGCAGCCTGGCCGGGTTCTCCAACGCCGAGCGCCTGCCGGAAGCGGAAATGCCGGAACTGGAGCGCTGGGTACTGCACCGGCTGGCGGAACTCGATGCACGGGTGCGCTACGGCGTGCAGACCTATGACTGGACCGGGGTGTATCCGGCCCTGCATACGTTCTGCTCCACCGACCTTTCGGCGTTCTATTTCGACATCCGCAAGGACGCGATCTATTGCGGCCGGCCGGACGATATCCGCCGCCGCGCCGCCCGCACAGTACTCGACCATCTGCACCGCTGCCTGACCACCTGGCTCGCGCCGGTGCTGGTGTTCACCGCCGAGGAAGCCTGGGTCGCCCGCTTCGGCGAGGCGACCAGCGTGCATTTGCAGGATTTCCCCGACATCGCGGAACGCTGGCAGGACGAGGCGCTGGCGCTGCGCTGGACGGAGATCCGCGACATCCGCCGCGTCATCACCGGCGCGCTGGAGCGGGCGCGCGCCGAGGGGACGATCGGCGCCTCGCTGCAGGCCGCCCCGGTGCTGCATCTGCCGGACGACAAGGCGGGGCTGCGCTCCGCGGGCGAATGGGCGGAACTGGCCATCGTGTCCGATCTGACGGTCTCGACCGAACCGCCGCCGGAGGGCGCGTTCGCCCTGCCGGAGGTGCCGGGCGTGGCGGTGGCCTTCGCCCGGGCGCCCGGCGAAAAATGCGCCCGTTGCTGGAAAGTGCTGCCCGAGGTGGGCGAGGACCACAAACACCCGACACTCTGCCGCCGCTGCGCCGACGCGGTCGAGTCCCGCCTGGTCGGCCCGGCATGAACCGCCGGATCGCCGGCCTCGCCGCCGCGGCGCTGGTGCTGGCCGCCGACCAGGCCAGCAAGGCCTGGATCGTGCACGGCCTGAACCTGCCCGAAATCGGCAGCATCCGGCTGCTGCCGGTGCTGAACCTGACCTGGGTGGAAAATCGCGGCATTACCTTCGGCCTGCTGAACGGCGGCGGCGGACTCGGCCCGGCGCTGCTGGTGCTGGTGGCGCTGGCGGTGGTGGTCGCGCTGCTCGTCTGGCTGTGGCGGTCGGAGCGGGCGCTGGTGGCGGTCGCCCTCGGGGCGGTGGCCGGCGGGGCGGTCGGCAACGTCATCGACCGGCTGCGCCTGGGCTACGTGGTGGACTTCATCCACGCGCATGCCTGGGGGTGGTCCTGGTATGTGTTCAATGTGGCCGACGCCGCCATCGTCTGCGGGGTCGGCGCGCTGGTGCTGGACGGTATGCTCGCCCACCCGGCGCGCGCGCCGGAGCGGGACCGCCTTGCCGACGCCGGGGACGGACGCTAAGAGGGGCGCCATGTCACCATCCCGCATCCTGCTGGCCGCCGCCCTGTTGCCGCTCGCGCTGGCCGCCTGCGGCAACGGTGATGACATCTCGCGCAGCTTCGGCCTCACCCGGGACGCGCCCGACGAATTCCAGGTGACCACCCGCGCGCCGCTCTCCATGCCGCCCGACTTCACCCTGCGCCCGCCGCGCCCGGGTGCCGCGCGGCCGCAGGAGCAGTCGCCGCGCGAAGGCGCGGAGGCCGCGCTGGCGCCGCAATCGGCGCTGTCCGCCGGCCCAGCCGGCCAGACGAGCCCCGGCCAGGAAGCCTTGCTGGCCGCTAGCGGTCCGGCCGCGCCGGCCGACATTCGCCGCCGGGTCGACAGCGATGCGGCGCTTGAGCAGTCCAGCAGCAGCTTCGGCGACACGCTGATGTTCTGGAAGGCGCCCGAGGATAAGTCGGTGGTGCTCGACCCGCAGCGCGAGGCCCAGCGCCTGCGCGAGAATGCGGCGCTGGGCCAGAATCCCACCAACGGCGACACGCCGATCATCCAGCGCGCGCCGAAGACGTTCTGGCAGTCGATCTTCTAAATCTGCTTCCGACCGGAGCCTGACCAAAGGACGGTGCGGCCGGGTGCGGGCTTGCGCTAGACTGGCATCATGGAGAACGAAACCATTCTCGGCGAAGCCTGGCTGCGTCTGGCCGGCTTCGCCACCCGCCCGGATGCCGGTGCGATCCGGCCCCTGTTCGCCGCCGACCCCGAGCGGGCGCGGCGCTTCACCGCCACCCTCGACGACCTGACGGTCGATGTCTCGAAGACATCGATCGACGGCGAGGCGCTGGTGGCGCTGCTCGATCTCGCCCACGCGGCGGGGGTGGACGGATTCCGCCGCCGCCTGTTCGCCGGCGCGGCGGTGAACAGCACCGAAGGCCGCGCCGCCATGCACATGGCGCTGCGGGGGCCGGCCGATGCAAGGCTGCTCGCCACCCTGCCCGGCGGCATCGACGACGCCAGCCGGCTGGCCGCCGCTGAGCGGGAGACAATGCGCGACTTCGTCGCCGGCGTGCATGACGGCACCCTGCGCGGCGCCACCGGCGAGCCGTTCGATGCGGTTCTCAATATCGGCATCGGCGGGTCCGACCTCGGCCCGCGCATGGCAACCGAGGCGCTGACGCTGGCGCAGGGCGGCAAAATGCGGGCGCGGTTCCTGTCCAACGTGGACGGCACCGGCTTCGCGGCGCTGGCGCGCGAGCTTGATCCGGCGCGCACGCTGGTACTGGTGGCGTCGAAAACCTTCACCACGCTGGAGACCATGGAGAATGCCCGCGCCGCCCGGGCCTGGGTGGCGGGCGCCCTGGGCGAGGTGGCGGTGGCAACCCATTTCGCCGCCCTGTCAACCAACCTGAAGGCGGTGGCGGCGTTCGGCATCGCGCCGGAACGGGTGTTCGGCTTCCGCGACTGGGTGGGCGGGCGCTACTCGCTATGGTCACCGGTCGGGCTGTCGATCGCGCTGGCGGCCGGGTGGGAGGTGTTCCAGGCCATGCTGGACGGCGCCTGGGCAATGGACCGGCACTTCCGCGAGACCGATTTCGCCGAGAACCTGCCGGTGCTGCTGGCGCTGGTGGATGTATGGCACATCAATGTCATGGGATATCGCAGTCACTGCGCGCTGGCCTATGACGACCGGCTGCGCCGCTTCCCGGCCTATCTCCAGCAGCTGGAGATGGAGAGCAATGGCAAGTCGGTGACGCTGGACGGCCTCAAGGTGGAGCGGGCCACCTGCCCGGTGATTTTCGGCGAGCCCGGCACCGACGCGCAGCACAGTTTCATGCAGCTTGTGCATCAGGGCACCCAGGTGGTGCCGGTGGACTTCCTGCTGGCGGCGACCCCGGACCACGACCGGCCGGCGGCGCATTTTGTCCTGGCGGCGAATGCGTTCGCCCAGGCCGAAGCGCTGCTGCGCGGCAAGACCGAGGCGGAGGTGCGGGCCGAAATGGCGGCTTCCGGCGCTTCCCCCGGCACGATCGAGGCGGTGGCGCCGCACCGGGTGTTTTCCGGCGACCGGCCGAGCGTGACCATCCTGTTCCGCCGGCTGGACGGCTTCACGCTGGGGCGGCTGATCGCGCTTTATGAGCACAAGGTGGCGGTGCTGGGGGCGATCTGGGGCATCAACAGCTTCGACCAGTGGGGGGTGGAGCTGGGCAAGGTGCTGGCCGGCGGCATCCTGCCGGAACTGGCCGGACGCGCGAAGCCGGGCGCGCATGACGGGTCCACGGCGGCGCTGATCGCCCGCTTCAAGGCGCTCCGCGGCGGGAAATGAACCGCCGCGGAGGTCCGTGCTGTTCAGGTGAAGGATGATTCTGAGACGAGGGACTTATGTTTTGGGAGTCAGCTCCCGCTTCGGCAGCTTCGTGGTGCCGTCGAACGGCCAGTACTGCCAATACCACAAGGCCCCGGCGATGAGGGCGAAACCGATTACGAACCTGATCATATTGTCCGTCCTTTTGCCTATGGCGTTTTGATTTTATGCTTGCGCGGGCGGGTTCTGCCAGACGGGACGCCTGTCACAACCTGGTGACCCCCCGCCGGTGCCGTGCGGCGCCCGGACTCGGGGACGCTGGGAATCGTTAGGGCGCGTCGGGCATACTGGCCGGCATGGAGACACATGCCGGCCGGATCCGGCTGCTGCCTGAGACCACCGTCAATCGGATCGCGGCCGGCGAGGTGATCGAGCGGCCGGCCGCGGCCGTGCGCGAACTGGTGGAGAACGCGCTGGATGCCGGCGCCGGCCGCATCGCCGTCGCCATCGCCGGCGGCGGCATCGACCGCATCGAGGTGACGGATGACGGCAGCGGCATGCGCGCCGACGATCTGGCACTGGCGGTGCAGCGCCACGCCACCTCCAAGCTCGCCGATGACGATCTGGTGCGGATTGCCACCCTCGGCTTTCGCGGCGAGGCGCTGCCGAGCATCGGGGCGGCGGCGCGGCTATCCATCACCTCCCGCCCGCCCGACGCGGATGCGGCCGCGAGCATCGTCGTGGAGGGCGGCAAGGTTGGCGAGGTCGGGCCGGCCGCCGGGCCGCCGGGCACGCGCGTGGTGGTGCGCGACCTGTTCTTCGCCACCCCGGCGCGGCGGAAATTCCTGAAATCGGCGCGCGCCGAGGCCGATGCCGCCGAGGCGGCGGTTCGGCGGCTGGCGCTGGCGGCCCCGCATGTGGCGATGCGGTTTGAAAGCGAGGGCCGGGTAGCGTTCGACCTGCCGGGCCAGTCGCGCGCCGACCGGGTGGCCGCCCTGCTGGGCGCCGAGGCGGTGGCGGCGCTGTTGCCGGTGGAGGGGGTACGCAACGGGCTGCATTTGTCCGGCTATGCCGCCGCCCCGGGGGTGACGCGCGCCCCCGCGGTGGCGCAGGCGCTGGTGGTGAACGGCCGGCCGGTGACCGACCCGGTGCTGCGGGTTGCGGTGCGGGTGGCCTATCGCGACGTGATTGCCTATGGGCGGCATCCGGTGGTGGCGCTGTTTCTCGACCTGCCGCCGGAGGAGCTGGACGTGAACGTCCACCCGGCCAAGGCCGAGGTGCGGTTCCGCGACCCGAACGAGGTGCGGGCGCTGGTGATTTCGTCGCTGGCGCGGGCGCTGGCCGGCGGGGCCGGGACGTTTGCGGGCAGCATGCAGCCACGGCCGGCGCCGCCGCCTGGGCAACCCGGCCGGCCGGGGCTGGCGTTGTCGCGGCCGGGGCGCCCTGGCCTGCCCGGCATGGCGGAGACTGGGGCGGAAACCGGGCTGCCCTTCGGCGCCGCGCCGGCCGTGCGCCCGCCCGACCGCTTTCATGGCCCCTTCACCGAGCGGGATGCCGCAAATTTCCCGCTCGGGGCGCCGGTGGCGCAGGTGCTCGACACCTACATCATGGCGGTGGCCGGGGACGGGTCGCTGGTGCTGGTGGACCAGCACGCCGCGCATGAGCGGCTGACCCATGAGACGCTGAAGGCGCAATTGCTGGCGGGCGGCGTGCGCTCGCAGCCGCTGCTGCTGCCGGCGGTGGTGGATCTGCCGCCGGCCGACGCGGCGCGGCTGCTGGCGCGGGCGGAGGAACTGGGGCGGCTGGGGCTGGAGATCGAGGCGTTCGGCGCCGGCGCGGTGCTGGTGCGTGCCCTGCCGGCGGTGCTGGGCACGCCGGAGCCGGCGCCGCTGCTGCGCGATCTGGCGGACGAACTGGCGGAGATGGACGAGAGCACGGCGCTGGCGGCCCGGCTCGATGCGGTGGTGGCGCGGCTGGCCTGCCATGGCAGCATCCGCGCCGGGCGGCGGCTCGGCCTGCCGGAGATGGACGCGCTGCTGCGCCAGATGGAGGCAACGCCGCGGGCCGACACCTGCAGTCATGGCAGGCCGACCTGGCTGAAACTAACGCGGGCGGAGATCGAGCGGCTGTTCGGCCGGCGGTAGCGCCCGGGGGGCGGTCCTGTGGGCATTTTGTTCATTGTTTTTCTGCAGCGTACTGGGACACTTCGGCATGGACAGGATGCTTCGTCGCCCGAGAGGACCGCACCGCCGCCGCCTTATCGGGGCGCTGGCGGCTTTTATGGTGCCGGGGTCGGCCGCGGTGGCGGACCAGGGCGGCGTGAGTTTCTGGCTGCCGGGACAATATGCGAGCTTCGCCGCGGTGGCGCCCGATCCGGGGTGGTCATTGCCGATGAATTACTACAGCTATGCGGGCTCGGCCGGGATCGGGCGGGCGCTGCCACGCGGCAATCTGGCGACGTACGGGCTGAACACGTCATTGAACCAGATGTTCATCGTGCCGACCTACACTTTGGACACCACGATCCTGGGCGCCCGCCCGAGCTTTTCCGTCTCTCTTGCCCCCGGATACAACAGTTCAACGGCGGCCGTCCGGCTTGGTCCGTTGTCCGAATCGCGCTCGGATTCGGTGTTCGGCCTCGGCAACCTCACGCCGACGGCCAACCTTTTCTGGTCGGGGGACGTCCACAACTTTATGGTTTACCTCACCGGCGTCGTTTTGAGCGGCGATTATAATTCCAACCGGCTGTCCAATCTCGGCATCGGCCATCCGGCGATCGATGGCGGCGGCGCCTATACGTATTACAATACAAAGAGCGGGACGGAGATATCGGCGACCCTGGGATTTACCGGGAATTTCAGGAATCCGTCAGATAATTATACGAACGGCATCGATTCGCACCTGGATCTCGCGGCGGCGCAATTTCTTACGGATAAGTTTTTCATTGGTGCTGTGGGCTATTACTATCAGCAGTTGACGGCCGATAGCGGACAAGCGCCGATCCTTGGTTCCTTCGAATCGCGGGTCCGGGCGGCCGGGCCGCAAATCGGCTACAATTTCGACCTTGGCAACGGGCTGACGTTGTCCACCAATTTGCGCGGCTACGCCGAGTTCCTGGCGCATGACAGGACCCAGGGCTGGGCGATTTACGCGACCGCGAGCGTGCCGTTGTCGGGGTTGTTCAAGGGGCATTGAGGGGGGGGGGACTGTCCCCGCGCCCCGAATTGCGCTGCTGAGGCGCATCGTGCTATACATGTACAGCGTTTTGATTGCAGGAGGCGATATGCTCGCCATTCGGCTGCCCGCGGACATCGAGAAGCGACTTGAAGCCCTGGCCGTCGCAACGGGACGGACCAAGAGCTTTTATGCCCGGGAGGCGATCCTGGAGCACATTGATGACCTCGAGGACCTTTATCTGGCCGAGCAGAGGCTCACCGATATTCGTGCCGGTCGGACCGAAACGATCCCACTTGAGGACGTGATGAAGAAGCATGGCCTGGCGGATTGAGTTCGATCCGTCCGCCGAAAAGGAGCTTGGGAAGCTTGGTCGCGAGCCGGCGCGGCGCATCCTCACGTTTCTGTCCGAACGGGTTACCGGATTGGGTGATCCCCGCAGGATAGGCGAAGCGCTGAAGGGTTCCAAACTTGGCGATTTTTGGAAATACCGGGTCGGCGATTATCGTATCATCGTCGATATTCGGGATGATGCGCTGTGCGTTCTGGTGGTCCGAGTCGGCAATCGCCGTGATGTTTACAAGCGGTAGAAGGAACGAAAAGGCGAAGTACCGCTCCCCTTTCGGTCTCACCGCCGCTCGGCGTCGGAGGAGGGCAGAATGCGATACGCTTTTCTTCCCCTGAGCTTGCTCGCTCAACCGCCGTGGAGAAATGGTTGCAAAGTCGGTTTGGCGTTCTCGAATTGGGCAACGAAAGGCCGCGTGAACCGGCCACCGCAATGATTTCGTGCTGCCAAGGTTTCCCAACGCGAGCGACGGATTTTGAGAGCCGTAAGGCTTAACCCCGCCTAGCCGGAGATGCCAACAATGGCTATGGCCTTGACTTACACCGTTGCGCCTGGAGCCACCTCAACGAACTTGATCGTCTTCAACAATCGCGTCCAAGGTCTATTTCAGAGGTTTGGCTGGGAGCACGTATCGCAATCGCAATTTCGGTATCCATCTAGCAACAGAGGCTCCGTAACCTTTATTGGGGCAATGAATTGCTATATCCCGGCGCTTTTCTGCTTCCTGGTATATCTTATCGTATCACGAATGGAATTGGCGGCTTTCACGCTCTCCGGTGACATTGATGTCGTTCATAACGCAAACGCTCCAAATGCTCCCGGGAATGCCTCGCCCGCCCCTAATCCAGACACATATATCCTCGATAACAAGTGCCCCCGTGTGACGGTAAACGCCTTCGGACGCAAAAATCTTATTGCCTGGTTGACGCAAGCTCAAAAATATTTTCCATATAAATAAGCAAACGTAGAGTATAATATCCTTGCATTGCACCCTACACTTGCTTAGCTTGCCGAATATCGCGTTATGCACCTGATCGAACTTGAATGAGCGTATGACCCTGCGTGGAACCTGAAAACGATGTACACGATTTGGACAACTCTCTACCCAAACCTTGACGACCTCTCAAAGGGCGCAAACATTGCACTATCATTTCTGACTCTCGGTCTAGTCTGGCTAACGAAGGTCTTGGCCAGCGAAACCAGAGCTACACGACTTCAAAATATCTCTCCGGAAATAATTGTTACTATAGAGCCACATCAAGAATTTGGATTCTTTAAATTTGTTGTTGAAAATATTGGCTCTGGCGCCGCGTTTGACGTCACCATAAAACTTGATCCAGATATTTGTATACCAAATTCGATATTTCTGCAACCAGACATAAACTTATCAACGTTTTCGCTAACCAAAATTCCTACGCTGAAGCCGCATCAGAAAATTGAGGCCCCCTTGGGGCATTGGAAAGCGTTCACCGTCAAGGCGACCAAATTCAGTGTCGAGTGCCGCGATTCTCGCGGTCAGATAGTTCGCCATCAAAACGCAATCGACCTGTCCATTTACGAGAGCCTATGTATGCTCAAAAATACCGAAACTGAAACGATCGCAAGGGGCGTGGATCAAATTAGTAATCTACTGGATCGCGTCACTCATCGCGGATCGCGGCTGGCTGTCGATATCTTCGACAGAAAAGACCGCGAGGGGAACAAAGACCCTTGAACTAAAAATGATGGCACGCGATGGTGCAATGCTTGGCGACACTGCACCCTAAACTTGTTTAAACCGAATGGGTTCCAAGGGCCTCCCGGCCCTTGGCGGGTCCAGGGCAGAGCCCTGGCCTTCCTTAAACCCAACGACCAAGGTCAAGCCGCCGCCCGAGCAGCCAGCAGCCGCTCGACCGCCGGATAATCGATCTTGCCGGAACCGAGCAGCGGGATGGCATCGACCGTGACAAAACTGCGGGGGACGAGAATCTCGCCGATGCCGCGGGTGGCGGCGTGGGCGAGCAGGGCGGCGGGGTCGGCGCCGCGCTGGGTGGTGACGAGGAGGAGGCGCTCGCCCTTGCGTGGGTCGGGTTGGGCCAGCACGGCGTGGGTGGCGTTCGGCCAGAGGGCGGTGGCGAGGTCTTCGGCGGCGGCCATGGAGACCATTTCGCCGCCGATTTTGGCGAAGCGTTTGGCGCGGCCGAGGATGGAGACGAAGCCGGCGGGGTCGATGGCGACGATGTCGCCGGTGTCGTACCAGCCATCGGGTGGCGGCTCCAGCACGCCGGGGGCGGTGCTGCGGAAATAGCCGAGCATGATGTTGGGGCCGCGCACGTGCAGCCGGCCGCCGTGGGGGATGCCCTCGACCGGGGTGATGCGGTGGTCGATGCCGGGCAGCAGGCGGCCGACGGTGCCGGTGCGGTGGTGCATCGGCGTGTTCAGCGCCAGCACCGGGGCGGCCTCGGTGACGCCGTAGCCTTCCAGGATGCGCACGCCGAAGCGGTCGAGATAGAGCTGGCGGGTTTCGTCGCGCACTTTCTCGGCGCCGGCGTAGATCATGCGGACTGTGTGGAAATCGTAGGGATGGGCGAAGCGCGCCCAGCCGGACAGGAAGGTGTCGGTGCCGAAGGCGATGGTGGCGTCGGTGTCGTAGATGGTTTCGGGCACGATGCGGTAGTGCAGCGGCGAGGGGTAGAAGAAGGTGCGCACGCCGCCGAACAGCGGCAGCAGGGTGCCGCCGGTGAGGCCGAAGCTGTGGAACATCGGCATGGCGCTGACGATGCGGTCGGCCGGGCCGAAATCCATGATGGCGGCGAGCTGGGCGCAGTTGGCCAGGATGTTGCGGTGGCTGAGCACGACGGCTTTCGGCGTGCCCTCCGAGCCGCTGGTGAACAGCACCACGGCGGGGGCGTCGGCCGGGGTGCGCGCGCCGGGCAGGCGGGTGGCGCGGATGGCGTCGATCAGGCCGCGCAGGCGGGCGCGGCGGCCCAGGCTGGCGCGGATGTCTTCCAGCCACACGAAGCGTATGTGGGCTTCCATGTGGGCGATGCTGCGCTCCATGCGCCCGCGGCTGACGAAGGCGCGCGAGGAGACGATGGTGGACACCTGGGCGGTGCGGCAGGCCGAGAGCATGCCGTCCGCGCCGGCGGAGAAATTCAACAGGGCGGGAACGCGGGCGAAGGCCTGCAGGCCGAAGAAGGTGAGCAATGCCGCGTTGGCGTTGGGCAGCATCACGCCGACGCGCTCGCCCGCCGGCAGCAGCGCATCGAGGCGGCGGCCGAGCACGACGGCGCCGAGCAGCACGCGGCGATAGGTGAGCGGCTTGCGGAGGATGTCCTCGGCGATCTCCACCGCCGCGCCGTGGCGGTCGCGCGCCCGGAGGAGGGTGGAAAACAGGGTGCGGTTGGTGTCGGCGGCGCTGAAGGCGGCGTTGACCATGACGTCCTGCAGCGCCACGGCGAGGGCGTGGCGGCGCGGGCGGCCGCGCAGCGCGGGGGCGGCGGCGAGGCGCACGGCCGGGCCGATGGTGATGCGCACCGGCACGAACCAGCGGCGGCGGAACACCCCTTCCATGCGTCCGACCGGACTGAACTGCGGGCCGTCGATGTGGATGGGCAGCACCGGCGCATCGGCGAAGTCGGCCACCATGGCGGCGCCGTCATAGACTTTCATCAGCGCGCCGGTGCGACTGAGCCGGCCTTCCGGGAAGATGACCAGGCGGTTGTCCTGGCGCACCCAGTCGATCATGGCGCGGGCGGTCAGCGGGTGGGCGGGGTCGAGCAGGAAACTGTCGACCGGCGCGATGAACGGCTTCACCCACCATTTGTGCGCCATGCCGGCGTAGATGGCGAAGGCGGGCGCGTCCGGCAGGAAGGCGCCGAGCAGCACGCCGTCGGCCAACGAGACGTGGTTGGCGACGATGACCAGGCGTTTGCCGGCGGCGCGGTAGTGCTCCAGGCCGATGATCTGCGCTCGGTGGAAGCGGCGGAAATACCAGGCGGCGATGGCGCGCAGCGTGGTCCGCGGCAGGATGCGCAGAAGCCAGATGGAAGCGAGGAAATTCGCCGCGGCGGTGAGCAGCAGAATGCGCGGGGCGGAAAAATGCGCGAAGGCCAGCGCCGCCGCGATCAGCGAGGCAGTCACCATGAAGGCGGCGTTCAGCACGTTGTTCATCGCGATCATGCGCGAGCGCGAGGCCGGGTCGGCGCGGTCCTGCAGGAAGGCATAGAGGGACACCGAATAGACGCCGCCGCACAGGGCCAGCAGAAACAGATCGGCGAGGATGCGCCAGCCGGCTGGGGACACCAGCACGTCCAGCGGGGCGGCGAGGATGCCGGCGGCGGTGAAGGCGTGGGCGAGATCGAAGGCGAAGACGGAGATGCCTATCGCCGCGAGGGGCACCAGGCGCGGTGACACGTCGCCGTGCAGCAGCCGGGCGCAGCCGACCGAGCCGGCGCCGACGCCGACCGAGAAGGCGGTGAGCAGCAGGGTGATCAGGCCGGCATCGCCGCCGAGCACGTCCTTCGCCGCCACCGGCAGTTCCGACAGCACGATGGCGCCGACCGCCCAGAACCAGGAGATGCCGAGGGCGGAGAGCCAGACGTCGCGGTTGGTGCGGGCGGCGCGGATCAGGGCGGCGGTCTCGCGCGGGATGTTCCAGCCGATGCGCAAGGTCGCGGCCGCGGCAGGGGCGGGCGGGATGCGCCAGGCGGCGGCGAGGCCGGCCAGCGCCACGAACAGGCCGAGCCCGGCGACGATCTCCGGCCCGTGAAGGGTCCGCACCAGCGCACTGCCGGCGATGGTGCCGGCGAGGATGCCGAGGAAGGTGCCGGCCTCGATGAGGCCGTTGCCGGCGACCAGCTCGGACTCGGCCAGGTGGTCGGGCAGAATGCCGTATTTCAGCGGGCTGAAGAACGTCGCCTGGATGCCGAGGCCGAACAGCACCGCCATGAGCAGCGGCAGGCTGGCGATGAGGAAGCCGATGGCGCCGACCGCCATCAGGCCGAGTTCCCAGAATTTGGTGAGGCGGATCAGGCTGGCTTTCTCGGTGCGGTCGGCCAGCTGCCCGGCAACGGACGAAAAGAGCACGTAGGGCAGGATAAAGACGCCAAGCCCGATGGCGACCAGTTCATTGCCGTACTGCACGGAGACGAACAGCGCCATGACGCCGAGCGCGTTCTTGAACAGGTTGTCGTTCAGCGCCCCCAGGAACTGGGTGATGAACAGCGGCAGGAAGCGACGGGCCTGCAGCAACGGGACGGGCGGCATGCGGTCGGCTCCGGAGATGGCGCGGCCGAGTATGTGTGGATCGTGGGGAAGGAAGGAAGCCCACGGGCCCTGCCCCTGGTCCTGCGTCATGCGCTTCGGGATGGAATGGGGATCAAACGGAAGTGGGCCGGGACCGGCCCCGCGGAGGGGTCAGTCCCGGCCCACTGCCGGGTCACTCCGGTTTCAGCACTCGGACGACGAAGTCAGTGTCGTCCGGTGCTGAAAGCCGGGGCAGGACTCTCCGGGGCTACTTCGTCAGCTCCGGATAGTACTGGACCATATTCGCGCCGAACAGCGGCTTGTAGACGCCATTGTGGCACGTCGCGCAGTTGACCTTCGGCCCGTCGCCGCCAGGACCCAGGCGGGTGTCAGGGAAGGTCGAAGTGAGCGGCACGAGGTAGTCGTTGTTCAGATGGCGGACCATCCGAATGCCATACCATGCCGTCGCACGCTGCGGGGTGCTCTGCGACCAGTCGCTGAACTGCCGCGTGTTGTGGCAGTAGGTGCAGTTCACGCCGAGAGCCTTCGACATGTTGATCATCACGCCGTAGGTCCAGTAGGCCGCCTTGAAGGACGCGGTCTGGGTGCCTTCGGGCAGGGCGGTCGACGGGAAGACGCGGATGTCGTCGGAGCCGAGGAAGTACGGCGTGTACGGGTCGGTCTCCAGCGAGGTCAGGCCGGCGGCCACCGATGGCCGGTTCCGTCCGCCGCCGCGGTAGCCCAGGGTTTTCACCGGAGCTTGCGAGTCGACATCGGTGAACCAGATGTTCGCCGGCACCGGATTGCCACGGTGGCAGGTGTAGCAGGTAACGCCAGTGGCGCCGGTCGGGCCGGAAGATGCCACATGGGTCTTGTAGTTCTTGTTGATGTCCAGAACCATCTGCAGCATCCGACGCGCGACCTTCTTGGTGTAGAGGTCGTCGGAAGCCAGGTTGTTGGTATCAACGTGGCAGTAGGTGCAGCCTTGGGTCGGTGCCACCCAGGTGGTGATGGAGGCCATCAGCCGGGTAAACTCGGCCACCGGCAGATCCTTCAGCACCTGCACGTTTTTGTAGACGCTGCCAGCCGGCCCGCCGACCGCCAACGGTGAACCGATGGGGCCGATGGGTTGGTTCGCTTCTACCGTCTTCGCAAACGTGCTCGGATGGTAGTTCTGCATCATGCCGAGGCCGCGGAAGCCACGCTGGACGACATCGACCGGTGGACGCTCTAGGGTGAACAGGAGCCCGACGCCCGCCAAGACAGCGACGGCGAGAAGGGCGCGGGCTGGACCGGGAACATAGGGAATAAACGACATGGCTTGCTCTCCCCTCTCAAAGTGCCGACGGATCGGGCACGGGCGGGAAGACGTTCGGCCACACCGGGACGATGCCGTGCTTGGCGCCCCAGAGGAACCAATTGTCGACCACGGTTCCGGTGAGCAGGATGCCGATGCCGCCAGTCAGGGTGACGAGCACAGCAAACCACCAGGCCCAGCGATGGATCGATTCGGCCGTCGCATTGAAGCCCATGCACCAGCGCCACAGCAGCGCGCCGCGTTCGTAGGCGGTGCCGCGGTCGAGGATCTGCTCCACTTCGCGCTCGCCGCCGAAGCGGCTGATGGCGAGCACCGTGCCGCCATGCATCGCGAACAGCACGGCCGAGCCGTACAGGAACGCGATCGAGAGCATGTGGAACGGGTTGTAGTAGAGGTTGCCGTAGCGGATCGAGAACGCCGAGGTCCAGTCCAGGTGCGGGAAGATACCGAACGGAACGGACTCGCTCCAGCTCCCCATCAGCACCGGGCGGATGAACCCGATCGACAGGAACAGGAAGATCGCCGAGGCGAACGCCCACGCCGCGTGGGTGCCCAGGCCAAGCTGGATGGCACGGCGATAGACACGCAGCCACCACGTCAGCACCGACGCAGTCAGAAAGAAGCCAGCGATCAGCCACCAGCCGCCTTCGTTCAGCGGCGGGAAGTGCAGGCCATAGGCCGGCGCAGGCGGCTCAAGCGCGAGCCACGGCAGCGAGCGCCAGAACTGCAGCCAGTTCCAGTGCACCGACGCCAGCATGTTCAGGCCGATGATCTCGAACGCGATGAAGAAGAACGCGAACGAGAGCAGCCCGAGCGTGCCGATATAGAGCGGCCCGATCTGCGGCTCGCCGAGCCAGCCGGCAAGCTGGAGATAGAACGGCTTGATGACGCGCGGGTCGTCACCATGTGGCAGGGGTATCCCCGGGTAAACCGGGCCACGGACTTGAACGCGGGTGAAGATATTCTGGTATTCAGGCATGATGGTGATCTCCCCTCAGCCCCAAACCGGCAGATTGTACCACCAGCCCCACCATTCCGGCCAACCACGGGTCCAGAAGGGGCCGCTCAGCACGATGCACACGGCGCTCCAGAATGCCGCGGACACGGCCAGGAACACGCCAAGGCGATGGATGCCGAGCGTGCCGATCGAGTAGCCGACGATGTCACGGAAGAAAACACCCTCGTGCTCAGCCAGCTTGACCGGTTCGCCCTTCCCGGGGTTGGCGGCGGACAGGATCAGCGAGCCGTGCAGGGAGAGCGCGAAGGCGTTCGTGAAGAAGAACGCAATCGCCAGCATGTGGGCCGGATTGTAGTGGAAGTGCAGGAACTGGTAGCCGGTGTTCGACACCCAGTCGAGGTGGCTGAGAATGCCGTACGGGAAGCCGAAGCCCCACGCACCCATCAGCACCGGCCGGATCACCACCAGGGTGAAATAGGCAAGGATCGCGAAGCTGAAGGCGAACGGCACATGCAGGCCGATGCCAAGCTTGCGGCAGATCTCGACCTGGCGGAGCGCCCACGAGACGAAGGCTCCCAGCGCGAAGCAGGTGATGAGCTGCCAGTAGCCGCCTTTGGCCAGCGGCGCGAGACTCAGACCATAGCTGATATCGGGCGGCGCGATGTTGATCCGCCAGATATTGTAGTCGCCGTTTTGAACGGCGGCGTAGAAGATAAGCGCCGTGCCGAGGACTGCGCAGAGGACAGCTGTGACCCCGAAGAAGCCGACAAAAAAGGGCCCCACCCAGAAGTCGAACAGATCTCCTCCGATCAGAGTCCCCCCGCGCACACGGTATTTTTTCTCAAAGCTGAGCAATGCCATTTATCGGCTCCTCCGCTCCGGTGCAGCCTAGCAAGCTGCGCCTTGCAGCAACGTTGGCCACGGACGAGGCCGGGCACATCGCCGAGCCTCGTCCGCCGCCGTGGATAGTGGCGCTACTACTTCGCCGGGGCTGCCGCGACCGCATGCACCGTCGGGCCGTCCAGCCAGTTGAAGCGGCTGGTGCCGAGCAGGATGAAGTGGATCAACAGCCCGAGGACGATCAGGAACACGAACACCGCGATGATCACGCGGCGCGGGTCAAACAGAAGCCAGAAGCGCCAAACGTCCGGCTCGCCGGGGAACTCGGCCATGTTACAGTCTCCTTATGCCAGGAACGAAATCACGGTGTTGACGCCGTCAAGCATCGAGTAGCCGTTGACTCCCGGGAGCCACGGGCGCCACGACCACACCAGGATGTGGGCCACGACCACGATCGCCACAAAAACCCCGAAGCTCGCACGGTAGATCTTGTGGAACTCCTTGGCCTCTTCCTCAGTCAGCCCCGACAGGGACTTTTGATCAGCCATCTTTAGTGCCCTTCAGATGACAGCCTTTCGGCCGTTACCGCGCATCTCCCGCACGGCAGGGATCGTCGTGTGAGCGGAACTCACCACGATCGACTCTTCGGTCCGGCAATGCCGGACACAATTCGTACCGGACGCGCGCCCGCAGCGGGCGGCACCGGAAATAACCACGACCACCGCGTTCGGGGCCGCGTGCATCATGCGACCTGCCCTGCGCGCAGGGCGGCAAGCGAATGTTCCACGCGCCCGGCGGTCACCCGCTCCTCGCCGGCCGCACGGGCGTCGCGCTCGGCGCGCTCGCGCGCCCGCTTCGCCGCCGAAATGCGCACCAGGAACGGCTCGGTCTCGACATAGGCGTCCAACGCCGCATGCGCCGCGTCGTCCCAGGGGATGGTGTCGCGCTCGGCCAGCCGCGCCGGCGTCGGCTCGACACGGTCGAGCTCGGTACCGAGCGGCAGGATGTGGAACAGCGCATCGAACAGCGCGTTGCAATATTCCTGCACGATGTAGGTCGCGCCGGCATAGCCCATGAATGGCGTGCCGGTGGCGCGACGGATAATCGCGCCCGGGAACGAGGCCGGAATATACACCGCCCGGCTGCCGCACTCGGCGGCATACATACGCTCGTTATACGAGCCGAACAACACCAGTACGGGCTTCGTGCGCACCGCTTCGCGCACCGCCGCGTTGTCGGTTTTGGTGCCGGCCGTACGGGAGAAGGCGAACGCGCAGGGCACGCCCATTTCCTCTTCGAGGAAACGCCGCATGCCGCGCACATAGGTATCGGTGGCGACGATGGCGAAGGCGGCGCTGCCGAAGAAATCCTGAGTGACGCTGCGCCAGAGATCCCAGATCGGCTTGATGGTGGTGTGCTTCTCGCGCTCGATGAACGGCTCGGGATCGACGCCGGTCAGCTCGCCGAGCTTGCGCAGGAAATTGGTGGTGGCGAACAGGCCGATCGGTGCCTGCAGGTAGGGCCGGCCGAGTTCTTCGCAGAGCAGGCGGCCGAACTCGCGATACATGCAGATGTTCACATCGGCATCCGGCAGCCGCGCGATGTCCTCGACATGCGAGCCGAGCGGGAACACCAGGTTGATCTCGCAGCCGATACCTTCGATGAGGCGGCGGATTTCGGCGAGATCGGACGGCATGTTGAAAGTGCCGTAGATCGGGCCGATGATGTTTACCCGCGGCCTGGCACCTTCCGGCCGGGGGGCCGGCTTGCGACCCTTGCGGGCGCCGAACTCGCTCCACAGCCAGTTGATGGCGCGGTCAGCGGCCTGCCACTGATCCTCGTCGATGGTGCGCGGAATGAACCGCTGCAGGTTCGAGCCTTCCGGGGTGACGCCGCCGCCGATCATTTCGGCGATGCTGCCGGTTACCACCACGGCCGGCAGGTCAGGGTCCTGCGTGGCGGCGGCGCGGCTCATCGCGCCCTCGGTGCCGTTCATCGACAGGCTGTCTTCCGACAGGCCGGTCACCACCACCGGCAATTCGTGCGGCGGCAGCGCGTCGGTGTAGTGCAGCACCGCGGTCACCGGCAGGTTTTCGCAGCCCACCGGGCCGTCGATCACCACGCGCAGGCCACGCACCGCGGCGAACGCATACACCGCACCCCAGTAGCCGCCAGCGCGATCATGGTCGAGCACGAGCATGGCTCTAGCTCCCCATTGCCTGGTTGGCGCGGGCCTTGGCGCGCGCCTCGCGGACTTTGCGGGTGCGGTCGCGCCAGCCGGCCGGCTCCTTCGGCACGTCGGTCCAGCCGTAGCCGGCGCCCTCGCCGCTACCGACCGGGCCGAAGAATTCGACCATGCGGGCAAACCGTTCGGCGCCGCGGGTCTGCGCCGCCACGATGCCGGCCAGGGCGCCCGCGCCGGCGGGGCCGAACAGGGGACGGGCAGAGACCATGTTGGTGAAGTAAAGCGCCGGAATGCCCATCGACTTGGCTTTTTGGACCAACGGTGTGGTGCCGAGAGCCAGATCGGGCCGCACGTCCTGCATGGCCGCGATGTCGTTCTCCAGCGAGGCGCGGTACTGAACATGCACCCCGCGCGCCGTAAGCCATTCGCGGTCGGGGTCGCTCCACTCGGTGCGCGGGGCCGCGGTGCCGACATAGGGCACCTCGGCGCCGGCCTCGATCAGCAGGCGTGCCACCAGCAGTTCCGAACCCTCGTACCCCGACACGGTCACCCGGGCCTTGATCGGGTTGGCTTCCAGCGCCGTGCGGATGGCCGGCAGGGCACGCGCCTTGGCGGCGTCGAGCTTGTCGGCCGGCACGTTGGCGGCAGCGGCGATGGCCTCCAGCCAGGCGGCCGTGCCGTCAACGCCGACCGGGCCGGACCCGACGACGGGGCGGCCGGCGGCGTGGAACTCGCGCACCGTCGCGGTATAGAACGGATGCACCGCGGCGACGGCGACGCAGTCCAGCGCAGCATACAGGTCGCGCCATTCGCGCGACGGCAGTTGCGGCGCGACGCCGAGGCCGAGCGGCGCCAGCAGCGCGCCGATGCCGACCGGATCGGCCGGGAACAACTCGCCGAGCAGGGTGACGGTCGGCTCGCCGAGCACCACCCCGCGCGGGCGCGCCACCGGCCCCGCTTCCGCTTCCAGCCGCGCGTAGCGCAGCATGGCACCGGCGAGCACGTCCTTGGCTTCGGCGTGCGTCGGCACGCCAAAGCCCGGTACGTCGATGCCGATGATACGCACACCTTCGATCTGCTTCGGCAGCAGGTCGAGCGGCACGCCGGAGGCGGTCGGTACGCAAAGGTTGATGATTACGACCGCGTCTAGCTGATCCGGTTTAGCAACATCGTAGACGGCCTTGCGGATATCTTCGAACAACTGGCCGGTGACCAGCGTCTCCGAGTTGAACGGCACGTAGCCCACCGTGCGGCGGGCGCCATAGAAATGCGAGGTGAAGGTCAGGCCATAGACGCAGCAGGCCGAGCCCGAAAGGATGGTCGCCGTGCGCCGCATCCGCAGCCCGACGCGCAGCGCGCCGAAGGCCGGGCACATCGATTGCGGCTGGTCATGCGGCCCGCGCGGATAGTCGGCCAGCATCTGCGCGATCGAATCCGTTTTGCCGGCGGTGCGGGCTGCCTCCAGCATGGTCTCGCGCCCGCCATGGCAGCCACCCGCTTCCCCTGGTGGGGGCGCTGCCGCGCGGTCAAGGGTGGTGTCGTGCGTGCTCATCGCCGCTACGATCCCTCGTAGATGACTTCGAGCGACGGTTTCACCACCGCCAGCTCGCCGCACATGTCCTCGGCCGTCGCCGGGTCGAGCACCACGTCGCGGCCAACCGTCTCACCCTTGAACAGACCGAGCAGCCCATCCTGGCTCAGCGGGTTCGGCCGCTTCGGCGGCGCTTCGGCCACCTGCACGGACAACGCCTCGAACAGCGGCGCCCAGCGGGTGCCGGGCCGGCCGACGATTTCGTAATTGGCGCTCTTGCGGCGGATGTCTTCGTCGGCAGGGATCGCCGCCAGCACCGGAATGCCGACCGCTTCGGCGAAAGCCTGCGCCTCGCCGGTGCCGTCATCCTTGTTGATGACCATGCCGGCCACGCCGACATTGCCGCCGAGCTTGCGGAAATAATCCACCGCCGAGCAGACATTATTGGCCACGTACAACGATTGCAGGTCGTTCGAGCCGACCACGATGACCTTCTGGCACATGTCGCGGGCGATCGGCAGGCCGAAGCCGCCGCACACCACGTCACCCAGGAAGTCGAGCAGCACGTAGTCGAAATCCCACTGGTGGAAGCCCAGCTTCTCCAGCAGCTCGAAGCCGTGGATGATGCCGCGCCCGCCGCAGCCGCGGCCGACTTCCGGCCCGCCCAGCTCCATGGCGAACACGCCGTCGCGCTTGAAGCAAACGTCACCAATGGTGACCTTCTCGCCGGCGGCCTTCTTCTTCGACGACGTCTCGATGATGGTCGGCGTGCTGCGCCCGCCGAACAGCAGCGACGTGGTGTCGCTCTTCGGGTCGCAGCCGATCAGCAGCACCCGCTTGCCCTGCTGCGCCATCATGTACGACAGGTTGGCGAGGGTGAAGCTCTTGCCGATGCCGCCCTTGCCGTAGATGGCGATGATCTGGGTCTGCCGGGTCGGTGTGGTGGACACCGGTGCATCCGGTTCGATTGCAGCCTCTGCCTTCAACTGTTGTTGCATGGTGTTGAGCGGCGTGGCCGCCTGGTTTCCCGCTCCGGGAATGCCGAATGGTGCGTTCATTGTTTTTCTATCCCCCGCCAATCCAGGACCATTTTGAGACATCCGGGATCGCCGAAGGCCGTCCGGTAGGCAGCCTCCGCCTGGGATGCGTCCCGGCGATGGGTGATCAGGCCGTCGAGCGACAGTCGCCCGGCCTCCACCAATTGTATTGTCGCCAGCAGGTCCGATTCGCGCCATTCGGCGGCGATGCGGATGCGCGCCTCGCGCATGAAGGCCGGCGGGAAGGCGAACGACACCCGGTCGGAATAGAAACCCGCGAGCACGATCTCGCCGCCCGGTGCGAGCCGGGCGATCAACGTGTCGAGGATTGCGGAGTCGCCGCTCATGTCGCAGATGCAGCGGTAATCGCGTCGCTCATCCGCGGCGGGGTCGATCACCGCGTAGCCGTCCGCGCCCGTGGCCCGCTCGGCATTGTGCTCCCACACGACGGGGGCGCCGCCCTGCGCCACCACCTGGCGGGCCATCAGCCGGCCCAGCACGCCATGACCAACGATGAGGTCGGGCAGCACGGCACCGGGCGCGGCGATGGCGTGGTAGGCGGTGGCGGCCAGCGCCAGCAGCACGCCCTGCTCGCCGAGGTCGTCACCGATCGGCACCACCCGTGCCCCGGGGACAACCACCCGCGCCGCCGCGCCGCCGAACAGGCCGCGGATCTCGCCGTAACAGCGTGCGCCCGGCACGAACACCCGCACGCCCACCATGGCGCTCGCTGCCGGACCGGCCGCCATTATCAGCCCGACCGACTCGTAGCCCGGCACCAGCGGATAGCCGAGCCCGGGGAACGGCGGCATGCGACCGGTATAAAGCAGACGTTCGGTGCCGGTGCTGATGCCGCTCCATTCGATGTCAACGACGACGTCGGTCTCGCCCGGGGGCGAGAGCTGGACCCGGTTCAGCGAGAGGCGCTCAGGCGCCTGCAGCACCACGGCGATGGTGTCCATAAGAGGACTTCGAACTCCCGCTTGCGGCCGTCGGTGGCCGCGTTGTCAGCCTACATTGACGAATAGTAATGTCAAGTTGGATTTACACCAACTGTGACGACCCGGTCACGCGCGCCAGCAGCAACCCAGTCAACATCGGACTGCGCGTGCGAACTGTATGAATCCGATCGAATCCTGCCTCAGCCAGCATGCTGGTGAGTTCAGCGGCGCGGCGCGGACGGCCGCGCCCCATCGCCATCAGGTAGAAGCCGAAATACGCGTCCCCCACCGGTTCGGCACCGCTGGTAGCCGCCATCGGCTCGGCGATCAGCAGCGTGCCGCCCGGCGGCAGACAGGCCCGCACGGCGCGCAGCAGCGCCCGCACGGTGGCGTCATCGTGGTCATGCAGGATGCGCACCAGGGACACCAGATCGCCCCCCTGGGGCAGCGCATCGGTGCGGAAATCGCCGCCGATCGCGCTGGCGCGGGCCGACAGACCGGCCGCCTCGAAGCGGGCGGCAGCCCGCGCCGCCACGGCCGGCAGGTCGAACAGCATGACCCGCAAGGCAGGCGCCCGGGCGGCCGCTTCGGCCAGGAAACGCCCGTCTCCACCACCCACGTCGAGCAGGCAGCGATGCTGTCCGACATCGTAGGCGTCGAGCACCTCGGCGGCGATGAAGGGCTGCGAGGCCGACATCAGGTCGGTGTAGCCGGCGACCTGGGCCGGGGAGAGCGCGGCCGGGCCGGTGGAGTCGGCATAGGGCCAGTAGCCGCCCAACGCGGTTTGCCCCCGGTCGCCGCGCAGCAGCGCGACCGGGTCGGCCAGATCGGCGTAGAGCAGCCGGTGGTGCTCGATCATGGCGGCGATGCCGGGATTGCCGACCATGGCGTGGCCGAGTGGACCCAGCCCGTAGCGACCACGGCCGCGGGGCTCGGCGAGGCGCAGCGCCACCGCAGCGTCCAGCAGGCGGGCCGCGCCCGGCTCCGGCAGTCCCAGCCGCGGCGCCAGTTCCGCCAGCGTCTGCGGCCCGTCGCGCAGGATGTCGAACAAGTGCAGCCGGACAGCGGCAAACAGCACCTGCGAGTAGACGAAGCCGGCGACCAGGTCGAACAGACCCCGCGCCCGCCGGCGTGCAATCGGCCGGGTGAGCGGGAAGCCGGTTGCCCAGCGCTGGAAACGCGGGCTGGCAAACAGGCGGTCGACCTGGCCGACACAGCGGTCCCACCACGAAAGTTGCGGTTTCATCGACGCATCATCGCCGGCATGCTGCCCGGCCGGAGCCGGGCCCGTGCCATCTCAGGCAGCGCGTGCCGATAACTGCTTGGGCACCAGACGTTGCGATTCGGAGAGAATATGGGCGCGCAGCTCGGCCGCCCCCGGGCAATCCGGGATGGAGGCCACAGCGCCGGCCGCCAGCTCCTTGAGCAGGCGCAGCGCGCCCTCCATGCCATGCAAGGTCACCGCGCTCGGCCGCGCATGCGCCTGGTCCTGGCCGATCGGCTTGCCCAGTTCCTCGGCGTTGCAGGCCACGTCGCGGATGTCGTCGGCCACCTGATAGGCGGCGCCGAGACGCTCGCCGAGCAGGCGCCACGGCTCCGCCTCGGCACCCGCCGCCGCCGCGCCGGCCACCGAGGCCGCGGCAAACAGCGCGCCGGTCTTTTCCTGCTGGTAGACGGCGAGATCGATCTCGGATTCGCATTCCCAGGCCTGCCCGGCGGTGATGCCGCGCGGCATGCCGACCGACCGGCCGACGGTATCGACCAGCACGCCGAGGCGCTGCGGTGCCCCGACCGAGGCCCAGGCGAGCGTCTGGAACGCCAGCACAATCAGCGCATCGCCCGCCAACACGGCGATCTGCTCACCGAAGGCCTTGTGAACGGACGGTTTGCCACGACGTATATCGGCATCATCGAAACAAGGCAGGTCGTCATGGACCAGGGAGGCGCAATGCAGCAGCTCGATCGAAGCCGCCGCGGCATCGGTCAGGCCGGGGTCGTCCTCGCCGCAGGCCATGGCGACGGCCAGGCACAGGCGGGGCCGGATTCGCGCGCCGCGCGGGAACACCGCATAGTGCAGCGCCTCCGCCAGCTTGGGCGGACCTCCGGCACCACCTCCGGAACCCTGGGCTCGAGCCACGGCGGCAGCTAAGGCCCGTTCGATGCGCGTCGTGGCATCCATGGAGGTGCGCCTCCTGCGTGCGCTTCACAAAGTGTCAAGTCAGGTTGTCACATTGCACTGTCATGCCGTATGGACGGTCGAGTCAATGGCATTCTTCCCGGGGGCAACCAGTTGCAGCATTGTCGCCGCGTCGCCGTGATCGGTGCCGGCATCGGCGGACTCGTGGCGGCGCTTGAACTCGCCGCGCGCGGCCTTGATGTGCTGGTGCTGGAGCGTGCCGGCGCGCCGGGCGGCAAGCTGCGCACGGTGGCAGCCGGCGGCGCCCGCATCGATTCGGGGCCGACGGTGTTCACCCTGCGGCCGGTGTTCGAGGAGATTTTCGCCGCCTGCGGTGAATCGCTGGAGGCGCACATGACGCTGCAGCCGCTGGAGCGGCTGGCCCGGCACGCCTGGGGCGAGCGGGAGCGGCTGGACCTGTTCGCCGATGCCGAACGCTCGGCCGACGCCATCGGGAGGTTCGCCGGCCCGACGGAAGCCGCCGGCTACCTGGCGTTCTGCGCCCGCGCGCGGCGCATCTACGGCACGCTGGAACAGCGGTTCATTCGCATCCAGCGACCGAGCCTGCTGTCACTGTCGCTCGGCCACGGGCCGCGCGGCTTGCTCGACGTGATGCGCATCTCGCCCTACACGCGGCTGTGGCAGGCGCTGGGCCAGCATTTCCGTGACCCGCGCCTGCGCCAGTTGTTTGGCCGCTATGCCACCTATTCGGGCTGCTCGCCGTTCCGGGCGCCGGCCACGCTGATGCTGATCGCGCATGTCGAGCAACAGGGCGTCTGGGCGGTCGAAGGCGGCATGCAGCGCATCGCCGCGGCGCTGGCGGGGCTGGCGGCGGCCCGCGGGGCGCGGTTCCGCTATGGTGCGGCGGTGGCGGAGGTGCTGACCGAGGGCGGGCGCGCCGTCGGCGTGCGGCTGGAGGATGGCGAGCGCATCGCCGCCGACGCGGTGGTGGTGAATGCCGATGCGGCGGCGCTCGGCCGCGGCCTGCTCGGGGCGCAAGCCGCGCGGGCGGCGCCGCGGGCGCACCGGGCGCCGCGGTCGATGTCGGCGCTGACCTGGTCGTTGCTGGCCGAAACCGACGGCTTCCCGCTGCTGCGCCACAATGTTTTCTTCAGCGACCGCTATGCTGCTGAGTTCGACGACGTGTTTCGCCGCCGCCGGCTGCCCGCGTCGCCGACCGTCTATGTGTGTGCGCAGGATCGCGGCGGCGGCGAGGCCCCCGCGCCCGCCAGCCCGGAGCGCCTGTTCTGTCTCGTCAACGCACCGGCGACCGGTGATTCCCATCCCTTCAGTGCCGCGGAGATCAGGGAATGCGAGGAGCGGACCTTCAGCCACCTGGAGCGGAGTGGCCTGCACGTGCGGGCGCAGCCGGACCGCACGGTGGCGACGACGCCGGCGGATTTCGAGCGCATGTTCCCGGGGACGGGGGGAGCGCTGTACGGCCGGACGCTGCACCACCCGTTCGCGTCGTTCCAGCGGCCGGGGGCAAGGAGCCGCGTTCCGGGCTTGTATCTGGCGGGGGGCGGCACGCATCCGGGGCCGGGGGTGCCGATGGCGGCGCTGTCGGGCCGGCTGGCGGCGGCCAGCGTGCTGGCGGACCTGCCTTCGACCAGCCTGTCCCGGCCGGCGGCTACAGCTGGTGGTATGTCGACGCGCTCAGCGACGATGGAAAGCACGGGCTGACGCTGATCGCCTTCATCGGCAACGTGTTCTCGCCGTACTACGCGCGCGCGCGCCGGCATGGCGGCGGCGACCCGCTGGAGCATTGCGCCCTGAACGTCGCGCTGTACGGCGCCGGCGGCAAGCGCTGGGCGCTGACCGAGCGCAACGGCCGCGCGCTGCAACGCAGCCGCACTCAGCTCGGCATCGGGCCGAGCGCGCTGAGCTGGGATGGCAGCGTGCTGACCGCAAGGATCGACGAGGTCACCGCCCCCTTCCCGTCCCATGTGCGCGGCACGGTGCGGGTGCATCCGGCGGCGCTGCCGGGCCGCAGCTTCGCACTGGACGCCGCCGGGCGGCACATCTGGACGCCGATTTCACCCTGTGCGCGGGTGGAGGTGGCGATGGAGCGGCCGGCGCTGCGCTGGAGCGGCTCGGCCTATTTCGACGCCAATGCGGGCAGCGAGCCGCTGGAGGCGGGGTTCAGGAGCTGGGACTGGTCGCGCGCCGATCTGCGGAATGGCACGGCGGTGCTGTATGATGCGGTGCGCCGCGACGACAGCACGCGGCTGCTGGCGCTGCGTTTCGGCCCGGATGGCAGCGTGGAGAGTTTTGACGCGCCGCCGCCGGTGCGGCTGCCGGTTGCCACCGTCTGGCGTGTTGCCCGCGGCACGCGCGCCGATGCCGGCCATAGCGCGGCGGTGGTGGAGACGCTGGAGGACACGCCCTTCTACACCCGCTCGTTGCTGCGCACGCACCTGTTGGGCGAACGCGCGACGGCGGTGCATGAAAGTCTGTCGCTGGACCGCTTCCGCACCGGCTGGGTGCAGGCGCTGCTCCCCTTCCGCATGCCCCGCGCCCTTCTCTAAACGGATCGGGGTGCAGGGGCCTCTCGGCCCCTGCCGGGTCCAGGGCAGAGCCCTGGTCTTGTTTTCCTGTCAGGCCCCGCCCGGCTCGCCGGTAAAGTGGATCACCACCTCCTCATCCCGCGCCACAAACTGGCAGGCCAGACGGAAGGGCGGCGGGATATCGCGCACCTCGGCGTCCTCGATCTCGGCGTCGGTGATCTTGCCGAGCGATTTGAGCGTCGCCTTTTCCTTTTCCGTCAGCGCCACGCCCATCTTCGGCTTGCCCTCGACGTATTCGATGCGGATCAGACACGAGCCGCACTCGCCATTGCGGCAATCATGCGGGATTTTCACCCCGTTCTTTTCGGCGACCACCAGGATGGTGTGGGTGTCGCCGGCGGTGGCGTAGGCGCGCAGGTCGCGGTGCAGGGTCGGTGACGAAAATGTGAGGATCGGCATGCCTGTTCTCTCCGGTTGGCGGTGATGCGCCAGCGCTCCCAGCCAAAGCCCGCGTCAACAGGCTCTTTTCGTCCTTTTCGGTACTATTTCGGGTGGATGGAGCGGGCGCGCGTTGATGCAGATCAACGCCGCGGCGGGCGCGTCAGCGCTTCCAGCGGATCTCGAACACGCAGGCGGGGGCGCCGGTGGCCTGGCACGCCGTCTCGACCACCGTGGCACGGCGGCTGACCAGGGTGCGGTAGAGGTGCTCGAAGGTGGCGGCGTAATAGTCGCAGACCGGCTCTGCCGCTGTCGTGCCGCGGCAGAGCGGGCAGTTGGTGAAGCTCAGGCGCACGGGATAGCCTGACTCGGCACGGAAATGACTGCTGCCGGCGAAGGTCCAGGAATGGCCGCCGATGGAGCGCAGCAGAATGCGGCTGGCGAGCCCCGGCGGCAACAGGCGCAGCACGAACTGGGCAGGACGGGGGATACGGTTGGCCAGCAGGTAATCGCAGGTGCGTACCCCGGCCTCACGCGACACCGCGCGCGCCTGCGCCGCCCCGAGCGCCGGGCGCAGGCGCTGGTGCAGGGCAATGACTTCCCGCTCGTCCACCATCTGGCCGGGCATGGTCTGGAGGTAGTGCTCCACGCCGGCGCTGCGGAACACCTCCGCCGTCACCGCGTCGCCGAGCTGCGCACGCAGCGCCTCGGCGACGCGGATGATGGCGTTCGGGCCAATCCGCGCCGGCCCCGTATCGGGGGCCGGCGTGTGGGTGGAGGCGGTCACGCCGTGCCTTAACGCGGCGGCGCGGCGACGGCCTTGTCAGGCACCTTCGGATGGGTGGGCGCCGATGCCGCCGGCACCACCACCCCCGCATCCTCGTCGTATTGCAGGTGGTTGGGCGCACCGCAGGCGGTCACCACTGCGTCTTCGTCGTAGTGCAGGTCGTTCGGTGCGCCGCAGGCCGAGATGGTCTCGGACTGGCCGCGCCCCGCCGGCTGTTGCAGGTACTGGCTGTCGTTGGTCGGCGAGCATTTGCCGATGATCGTGGGCGTGCCGGTGAAGTTGACGTCGGCGGCGAGATCGGGCCGGTTGCGCTTGGTCGCCTGAATCTGCTCGGAGGTCAGCACCTTGCTCTGGTCGAAGCCCAGTTCCCATTCCGAGGACATGCCGTTGAACTTCAGGCGCTCGAGATCGTAGAATTTCTTCTCCCACGTCGTCTTCGCGAACGCCTTCAGGCAGCCGAGCATGTACTTGCGCTTCCACTTGTCGCGAATCCACGGATAGCCGAGGAACGTCTTCCGCAGATAGAAGCGCGCATAGTTCTTCATCACGCCCTTGAGCACCTGCTCGCGGGTCATGGCGTCGGGCTTCATGATCGGCGTGACGAAATTGTACTTCGAGTAGTCGCGGACCTCGACCTTGTCGCCCAGATCCTCGAACAGCTCGGCGAAGGGCCACGGCGTGTAGCAGTTCCAGTTGACCATGTCGGCCTTCCAGTCCAGCCCCAGCCGGTAGGTTTCCTCGATGGTCTCCGGAGTCTCGTTCTCCAGCCCCATGATGAACTGCACTTCGGCGACCATGCCGGCGTCGCGCAGCAGCTTCACCGCCAGCTTGTTCTGCTCGATTGTGGTTTCCTTGCGGAACAGGTCGAGCTTCATCTGGGCGGCCGCCTCGGTGCCCAGCGAAACATGCACGAGGCCGGCCTTGCGGAACATCGGCAGCAATTCGCGGTCGCGCAGGATGTCGGTGACGCGGGTGTTGATGCCCCAATGCACCGGCAGGTTACGCTCGATCAACTCCTCGCACAGCCGGATGAACTTCTTGCGGTTGATGGTCGGTTCCTCGTCGGCGAGGATGAAGAAACCGACATTGTGCTCGCGCACCAGCATTTCGACTTCGTCGACGAATTTCTTCGGATCGCGGGTGCGATACTGGCGCCAGAACTTCCACTGCGAGCAGAACCGGCAGGTGAACGGGCAGCCACGGGCGAAGTTGGGCACCGCTACCCGGCAGTTCAGCGGGGTGTAGATGTATTTGTCCCACTCCAGCAGCGACCAGTCCGGGGTCAGGCTGTCGAGGTCCTTGATGACCGGATGCGCCGGAGTGGCGACCAGCTGGCCGTCTTCCAGGAAGGCCAGGCCCTTGATTTCGCGCCGTTTCGCCAGATGGGTGCCGTCCTGGATGGCGCGCATCAGATTGACGGTGATCTCCTCGCCCTCGCCGCGGACGATGTAGTCGATCCAGGGCGCCTCGCTGAGCACCTGGGCGTACATGAAGGTGGGATGGATGCCGCCGAGGATGGTGACCGCGTTCGGCACCGCTTCCCGCGCCAGTTGCAGCGTCTTCTGCGCCTGATAAATCATCGGGGTGATGGCGGTGGCCATCACCACGTCGGGCTGAATCTTGCGGATCATCTCGGCGAGCTTGTCGTCCGGGATGTAGTTCGTCATGGCATCGACGAAGCGGATGTTGGTGATGCCCGCCTGCTTCAGCGCGCCACCGACATAGGCCACCCAGCCCGGCGGCCAGTTGCCGGCAATCTCGGCACCACCGGAATGGTAGTTGGGCTGGATCATCATCACGCGCATGGACGAACTCCCACCAGATCCTGCTGGTTCACGGAAAAATATCGAGTGCGCAACTCAGTCACCTTGATGTAGGTCAAGATTTTCGCGGCTGCGCGCACCGGTCCGGCCACTCGGCCATCAGTCTCCCGGCCATCAGCGCGGCTCGGCCGCCGATGTGACCGGGACGACCTCACGATAGCGCGTGCTGATGCTGAACCACACGCCATAGCCCAGCAGCAGGAGCAGGAATCCGGCGAGGTCGATCGGCGAGAACAGACTGGAACGGCCGATCGCCGCATAGGATAGCGACACCTCGGCGGCCCCGACGAGCAGCACGAAATTAACAACCGGCCGGGCGATCGCCCCGGTCAGAGCGAATTTCTGGCTGGTGCGCACGTCGATCTCCAGCCCCTTGGCCTTCGCCGCGTGCCATGCCGCCAGCGCACGCTTGCGCCGTTGCAGCGCCGTCGTGAAAAACCACACCCCGATAGCGGCCAGGACCAGTCCCGCCCAGTTCCTTATCGGCATGCTCAAGCCTCCTTGGATCGGCGATCCGGATCACCGGCGGACCTCTCCGACGGGTTCTCCGCGCGCGTTGGATGTTGTGGCCCGATTCACCCGTCAGCACGGGCGCGCATGGCGGGATCGAACCACGAGGCGCAGCAATTGTGCACAGATTGCCGTGCGAACGCAGACACAGTTTTCGTCCGCGCGCAAGCCGGCTCAGCGTCCGTCACGCATGTAAACCTTGCAAGCTTTGCTCAGGACGACGGCACGGCTTCGGTGGCCCGGCGGCGGCGTTCGATGGCCTCCATCCGCTCAAGCTGCTCCAGCTTGGTAAACAGTTGCAGCACCCAGCCAACCTGTTCGTTGATGCTCCGATCCGGGATCGGCGATGCGGCGTCCGGGTTGATGCGACCGCGCGCGGGTTGCGCGATCACGGCATCGATCAGGAATTTCGCCTCGGGCAGCGGCGGCGAGGCGTCCTGGCGCACCGGCAGGACCGGCGCCGTGAGCGCGCGCGCCATCAGCCGCGCCTTGCGCCGCGCCGACACCACGGCGCGCCGCGAGACCGAATCGCAGCCCGCGCGTTCCACTTCACGGCCGATCTCGGCATAGAGGTAGCGCGCCGCCCAGATGCCGGGCTGGCACGACAGCGGCAGCCGCGAAATACCCGCGCCGGCGCGGTCGTAGAGCACATCGGCCTCGCGCAGCAGGCGCTTGACCACCTCGGCCAGCGCCTCGCTGAACACGGGGTTGGCCAGCCAGGCATCCGGATCGATGCCGGCCTCGCGCATCCAGGCGCGCGGCAGATAGAGCCGCCCGTTGCGCGCATCCTCGCCGACGTCGCGGGCGATGTTGGACAATTGCATGGCGATGCCGAGGTCGCAGGCGCGCGACACCACGGTGGGATTCCGCTCGCCCATCAGCAGCGTCATCATCACCCCGACGGTGCCGGCCACGCGCGCCGAATAAGCATGCACGCTCGACATGTCCTCGTAGCGCCGCCCCTCGGCATCCCAGGCGAACCCTTCCAGCAGCGCCTCCGGAATGGCGCGCGGCACGGCGAACCGGGTCACCACATCGGTCAGCGCCCGGTCGGCCGAGATGGCGGCGGGCCGCCCGTCATAGACCCGCTCCAGCCGCTCGCGCAGCCGCTCGAGCGCGTTGCCGCCGGGGCTGTCGAGGTCGATGGCATCGTCGGCCACCCGGCAGAACGCATACAGCGAGACTGCCGGGTCCCGCACCGATTTCGGCAGCAGGAACGATGCGGCGAAAAACGAGCGCGACCCGCCGCGCAGCAACTCGCGGCAGGCCTCGATATCGGCGTGTGACGCCTTGGGTCGTTCAGCGGAGAGCAGAAACATCCGGCACCACCATGTCGAGAACGCGGGCAGAGGAAATCACCCCGGGCACACCCGCCCCCGGATGGGTGCCGGCACCGACGAGGTACAGCCGCTCGATGTCCTCGCTGCGGTTGTGCGGCCGGAACCAGGCACTCTGCAACAGCACCGGCTCAAGCCCGAACCCGGCGCCCTTGAAGGACAGCAGACGGTCCTGGAAATCGCGCGGCGTGGTGATGCGGGAAGTGGCGATCTGCGATTGCAGACCGGGCAGCACCGTCCGCTCGAGAAAGCGCGCGATCGCCTGCCGGTACGGCTCGGCCTGCTGCGCCCAATCGATTCCGGCATCCATGTGCGGCACCGGCGACAGCGCATAGAACGTGTCGCAGCCGGGCGGCGCCAGCGACGGATCGGTCGCGGTCGGGCGGTGCAGATAGACGCTGAAATCCTCAGCCAGCTTCTTGCGGCTGAAGATGTCGCGCAGAAGCTCCTGATAGCGCGGGCCGAACAGGATGGTGTGATGCGCCACCTCGGGATACTGGCGCCTGGTGCCGAAATACCAGACGTACAGGCCGCTGGAGTAGCTCGACCGCTTGAGCTTGCGGTCGGTCCAGCGGCGCCGCGCCGAGGCCGGCAGCAGGCGCAGATAGGTGGTGGCGGAATCGGCGTTGGATACCACGATGTCGGCGGCGATCTGCTCGCCGTTGGCCAGCCGCACGCCGGTCGCGCGCCGCCCCTGCAGGGTGATCTCGGCCACCTCGGCATTGCAGCGCACGACGTTGCCCTGGCCTTCGATCAGGCTGACCAGCCCGGTCACCAATGCGCCGGTGCCGCCCATGGCGAAATGCACGCCCCAGCGCTGCTGGATCGCTTCGATCATGCCGTAGATCGAACTGACCTTCAGCGGGTTGCCGCCGATCAGCAGCGGATGGAAGCTGAAGGCGATGCGCAGCCGTGGATCGCGGAAATGCGCCGAAACGATCGAGTAGACGCTGCGCCACGCCTGCACCTTCATCAGGTCGGGGGCCACCCGCACCATGTCCATGAAGGAGTTGAACGGCACATGGCCGAGCTCCTCGAAGCCGATACGGCAAAGGGACGTGCTCAGCGCCATGAAGCGCTCGTAGCCCTCGACATCGCCCGGCGACAGCCGCGCCACCTCGGCGCGCACGCGCGCCGGATCGCCCGAGATGTCGAGCAGGCTGCCATCGTCGAAGCGCAGCCGGTAGTACGGGTCCATCCGCCGCAGATCGATGTCGTCGGCCAGCCGGCGGCCAGCGAGTTGCCAGAGGTCCTCCAGCAGCTGCGGCACGGTGATGATGGTCGGACCGGCATCGAAGGTGAAGCCGTCCTGGCGATGCACGTAGGCGCGGCCGCCCGGCGCGTCGAGCCGCTCCAGCACGGTCACGCGGTAGCCACGCGCCCCCAGCCGGACCGCAGCCGCAAGCCCGCCGAAGCCACTGCCGATAATGACGGCATGCGGCTTATGCTGCACGGGAACCCCGTCGCCGGCGGGAAACACGGCCTGTGTCACGTCGAGCATTGCGGTAACAACGTAAGCACAACTTGACACTCCTCGCCAGAGGTGAAAGCGGCGGGCACGCCGTTCGGGCGGTCAGGTGACGGTGCGGGTCACCATGCGGCGGATGCTGCGCACCCCTAGTGCGGCCAGCACGGCGATAACAGGAACGCTGATTCCCATTGTCAGCTCCGGGTCGATCGCAAGGCCGCCCGCCTTCGCCGCCTTCGCCGCGTCGCCGACCAGGGCCACCACGTAATAGGTCAGCGCCGCCACCGACAGGCCCTCGACGGTGGTCTGCAGGCGGAGCTGGATTTTCGCCCGGCGGTTCATCGATTCCAGCACGGCCTGATTCTGCCGTTCCAGCGTAACATCAACCCGGGTCGCCAGCAGCTGAATGGCCCGGGCGACGCGCGCCGACAGCGATTCCTGACGCGCAGCGGCCGCCGCACAGGTGGACATCGCCGGGGCCAGCCGGCGCTCGGTGAATTCCTGGAAGGTCTGCAGCCCCTCGATGCGGCGCTCGCGCAGTTCGGCGGTGCGCCGCTGCACCAGGTCGTAATAGGCCGCCGCCGCGCTGAACCGGTACAGATTGTCGGACTCGCGGCTTTCGATCTCGGCGGCCAGCCGGGTCAGGCGGTCCAGCAACACCGGCTCGTCCGGCTCGCCCGCCGCTACCAGGTCGGCGGCAATGGTGGCCAGTTCGCGCTCGCGCTCGCCCAGGAAGGGCGCCAGATTCCGCGCCACCGGGAACGCCAGCAGCGCCAGCATCTGGTAGGTGTCGATCTCCAGCAGGCGCTGCACGATGCGGCCGGCCTGGCGCGCCGTGCTGCTGCGGTCCAGCACCAGCATGCGGCCGAACCCATCGGCATGGATGCGGAAATCGGTCAGCGCCGTCGCGGCGCCGCCGAGGGTGGCGGACCCCACCAGCATGTTGCCGGCGAACAATCGCGCGCTCAGCGCCTCGACGTCCGGCGGGGCCTCGCCGCCCGGAAGAAACGCGACATGGGTCGCCGTGATCACCTGCCCGGGCAGGGCAGCCAGCCAGTCGGGCGGCACCGCGGCAATCGCGGGTTCGGCGAACGGGTCTTCACCCGCACCGGGCACGGTAAAAAGGTAGCGGACGAACTCGGTATGTCGCTCCCATTGGAGCCGGAACGGACCCAGATCGGCGCGGAAATGATAGGCCGCCAGCGGCGGCGGCGGCACACCGTAGCGCTCGGCCAGCGCGCACAGCGCGTGCCAGCCGGGCTCGCGCGGGGCGCCGTCCTTCATCAGCGCCAGGTAGGACAGGCGCGTCGGCGCGAGCAGAAGCTCCGGCGCGCGCGCGTGGACCTCTTCGTTCAGCTCGGCGCGCCGCGGATGGTCGCGCGGAAACACCAGAGCCGGTGCAGGTGGGGTCGCGTCAGGCATGCCAGGCTCCCTTGGCGGTTACGCCGCCGCAGCGGCGCTCGCCAGCCCGTGTATCATGTCGGCGATCCGGGCGGGCTGCTCCTCGTGCGCGAGATGGCCGAGGCCAGGCAGCGACACCAGCTCCGCCCCCGGCACCAGCGCCCGCACGCGGGCGGAATCCGACGGCGGGATGGTGCGGTCGTTGCTGCCGGTGATCAGCAGCAGATGCGGGCGCAGCCTGGGCAGGTCGTGGGCGAGCGGGCGCAGGTCCCAGTTCGCCATCATCGCCAGCGCCGCCCCCGCATGGGCCGGGCAGCGGGCCAGCCGCATATATTGATCCACCCCGGCCGGATCGATGCTGGAGCCGGTGCTGCGCAGCATCCGCATGACGACCTTCCGGTCGGCCGCCTGCCAGGCGAACATCCGCCGTGTCAGCGGCAGCGACACCACCAGCCGGGCGATCGGCGAGAAGAGGTGGCCCGGCAGGCCGCGCAGCGGCAGCATGGCCCCGTTCAGGCTGACCAGGAATCGCGGCGCAATGGTACCGTCCAGGCACATGCGCGCCAGGATGGCCGCCCCGGCGGAGTGGCCCACCGCGAACTCCGGCCGGACGCCCAGCGTGTGCACCAATTCGCCCAGCGCCCGCGCCATGCCGGGCAGCGACAGCAGCGCCTCGGGCGGCGTGCCGGTGAAGCCGTGGCCCGGCAGGTCGGGCGCCACCACCGTGAAGTCGCGCGCCAGCAGCGGCAGCAGATCGCGCCAGGAATGGGTGGCAGCGCCGGTGCCGTGCACCAGCAGCAGCAGCGGGCCGCTGCCGGCGATCTGCACGTGCCATCGGATGCCCGCGGCCATGACGAAGCGGCCGGCCTCGCGGTTCGGCCAGTCCCGTCCCTCGCGCTCCCAAACCGGTTTCTCGCTCATGTCGCCGCCGACCCCGCACCGGTTGAACGCCAAACTGCCGGCTCACCGGCCCCGGGATCGGGGCCGGCGCGGCGCGGCGTCGCCCTTCAGCTTGGTGCTTATCGGGCCGGCGCAAGACCCCGGTCCGGTTCGGCGCTCGCCGACTTCACCGCGCGCGACAGGGTGGCGGCGTCGGCGAACGGCAGCGGCAGGTAGCGCGCGCCCATCTCGGCGGCGAGGCGCTGCGCCTGGGCCTGCGGGCGCGGCGACATGTCCACCAGCAGGGCCGTGATGCGCGCGGCCCGCATCAGGCGGGCGGCGGCGTGCGCGTCCTCCTCGGCACGGGCGCGGTCGGGCTTGCCGTCGCGGGTGATGTTGGCCCGCCCGTCGGTGAGCATGATGACGATCGGCGTCTGGCCTTTGCGCTTCACCGCGTCGGCCAGCGCCATGGCGGCGTCGATCGCGGCGGCCACCGGCGTGCCGCCGCCGCCGGGCAGACCGGCGAGGCTGCGTTTCGCCCGCACCAGCGAGTTGGTCGGCGGCAACATCAGGTCAGCCACGGTGCCGCGGAAGGCCACCAGCGCCACCCGGTCGCGGCGGACGTAGCAATCGGCCAGCAGCAGGTTCACCGCCCCCTTGGCCTCGGCCAGCCGGTTCAGCGCCGCCGAGCCGGAGGCATCGACAACGAAGATGGTGGTGGTCTCGGTGCGCTGCTTGTAGCGGTTGACCCGGAAATCGTCGCGGCGCACTTCGACGCGCTTGCCGTTGCCCGACTGGCCGTTGACCAACTGGCCGTTGACCAACTGGGCATTGTCGCGGGGCGGCCGCGCCGCCACTTCGCGCTGGCGCAGGCGCTGCCAGGGGGCGGCCACCCGCAACGTCTCCACCAGATTCAGCCGCGCACCGCTGCGCGGATCGCCCGCCCGGGTGCCGATCGGCCGGCCGCGCATGACCGACTGCTTCAGCATGCCGGCCTTGCCGGAGGACTGGGTGCGCGGCTTGCCGCCGGCCAGCTGCAACTGCGCCAGCAGCCCGGCGGGGATGGCAGCCTTGGCGGCCTCCAGCAGAATTTCCTGCAGTTCCTGCTCGTTCGGTTCCTGCGGCTTCTCTTCCTCCTGCTCCTCGTCCTCGGGCGGCGGCGGCTCGGGCGGCGGCGGCGCCGGCAGGACGGTCGCGCGCGGGCCGAGCACGAGGCGGGCCGCCACCCGGGCATCGCCGTCGGCAACGGTGTCGCGCGCCGCCAGCGCCGCCGCGGCGCGGGCCACCCGCAACGCCAGGATGGGGGCGCGGAGCGAATCGATGCCGAGCATCACGGCGGCACCGCAGAGCGCCTTGATGATGTTCTCATCGGCGGTGACGCCGGCCAGCCGCGCCCTGGCCCCGGCGACAATGGTCGCGGTGACCGGCGGACGGGTCGCCTGCTCCATCCGGATGGAGGCGAGATCGAGATGGAAGGCCAGGCGGTCGAGCAGCGCCGTGGGGGGGGATTCATCGTCGGCCATCGCCTCATCGAGCGCCACCACGCCGATGCGGGTTTGCATGCGCAGCGCGATGCCATCGCGTTCGACGAACACCTCGCCGCAATCCAGCGCGGCGCCGATGCGCGCGGCCATGCCGGCGGCGATGCGCTCGGCGGTGGCAATCAACACCACCCCGCCATCCGCCTCCGCGAGGATGCCGCGTTCCGCCACCGGCCGGCCGGAGCGCAGGGTGGCGGCCAGGTCGAGCCCGCCCAGCAGCCGGCCGTCGGTGATGTGGATGGGCAGCTTGCGGAACGGCGCGCCGGCCGGGAGGTATTCGCGCACCAGGGTCAGCCAGCGGTCGCGCACCGGGCCGCTGAGCGACCGCAGGGCGACGCCCCCGGTGCCGAACGGATCTACGGCGAACAGCGCGGCGGCGAGGGCTGCGTCGTCCCAGCTTGTTGGTTCTTCGGGGTCGGTCATTTGGGCCAAACAGCAAGGAAGGCCAGGGCTCTGCCCTGGACCCGCCAAGGGCCGGGAGGCCCTTGGAACCCATTCCGTAAGGGGGTCCGGGGCTGCGCCCCGGCTGCCGATGCACGCATCACGCCGCGAACTGCTCCTGCACCGCCCGCTCCACCCGCGTCGTCGCCACCGCCTCATCGAGCGGATTGCGCCGCAGCCGGTGGCGCAGCGCCGGCGCCGCCACGCGCTTCAGATGCGCATCGCCCACCGCCTTATCGCCCTCCAGCGCCGCCACCGCACGGGCGGCGCGCACCAGCGTCAGTTCGCCGCGCAGACCGTCGGTGCCCAGCGCCATGCACAGCTTCGCCGCGCGCTCCAGCGCCGCGTCCGACACTTCGACATCGGCGATCCGGCCGCGCGCGGCGACGATGCGGCGGCGGATGCGCTCGTCCTCTTTTTTCCAGTGCGCCGTGAAACCTTCCGGGTCGCGCTCGAAGGCATCGCGGCGCTTGACCACCTCGATGCGCGTCTTCATCTCGCCGGGCGTGCGCACTTCCACCGACAGGCCGAAGCGATCGAGCAATTGCGGCCGCAATTCGCCCTCCTCGGGGTTGCCGCTGCCGATCAGCACGAACTTCGCCGGGTGGCGCACGCTGAGCCCTTCGCGCTCGACCACGTTCTCGCCCGAGGCGGCAACGTCGAGCAGCAGATCGACCAGGTGATCCTCCAGCAGGTTCACCTCATCGATGTACAGGAAGCCTCGATGCGCGCGAGCGAGCAGACCCGGTTCGAAAGCCTTGACCCCGTCGGCCAGCGCCCGCTCGAGATCGAGGGCGCCGACCACGCGGTCCTCGGTGGCACCGAGCGGCAGGTCAACCACCGGCACCGGCACGACATGGCCCTTGAGCGGGCCGTGCGCCTTGCGCGCCTGGCAGTCGTCGCACAGGCCGCGCTCGGCGGCCGGGTCGCAGCCATAACGGCAGCCAATGACCGCCTTCATCTTCGGCAGCAGGGCGGCCAGCGCGCGCACCGTGGTGGACTTGCCAGTGCCGCGGTCGCCAAAGGCGAGCACGCCGCCCACACTGGCATCGACCGCCGCGACCAGGAGCGCGAGCTTCATCTCCTCCTGGCCGACGATCGCGGAGAACGGGAAACATATTGACACGATCAGGCCATTTCGCGAAGCCCGGTCATGCCGGCGAGCGGTCGCTTCGGATTCGAAAGACGTTCCGGGGCACGGGTGGCGGCTGGGGAATCAGCGAACCCGCACGCGGCGCAGGTCGCCGGGCGGGGATCGTTCGCACCATCATCCACGCGCGCCGCGACTCCGGCCCCGGCTTCGGCAGCGCAGCGCTCGTCCTGCACGACCTAGACCACTTGGAGGCGAGCAACGTGAAATCCATCTGGCCCTATAGGGTAATCGCGACGACACGGCACGTTGCAGTCGCGACGGCGCCCCTCGCGCATTGCCATGCGGCAGCGCGGGGGCGCCGGGCCGGCGAGAATGCGGTTAGGCCTTCGGCGCGAAAGCGCCGCACCATCCGGTCGGGCTGATCGTCCCCGCCACGATGGCACAGGCGTTGGGCGGCTGGAAGTGCAGGCACTTCGAGCACTGCTGGTCTTCCTTCGGCTTGTCCTGGTACAGGACCATGGCCTTGTCGATCTTCTGCTGCGCGGACGCACGGGTTGCAACCCCGACGGCGGCAACCGCGGCGCCGCCCATACAGAGGACGGTTCGGCGCGACGTCTTGATCTCGTTGTTCACGGCGGCAAGTTCCCTCAACTGACAGCGCACACGTATTACTGACGACCGCAACACTTGGCAACGTGGCGCGTGCGCCGCGGCGACCGGAACGTCGCGGATCTCGTCCGCATCGTCCCGATCGTGCGCGGCGCCAGGGTCACGCGGCGCGGCGCAGGCTGAACTGCGACCAGATGGACGACAGCGACGACACCAAATGCTCGATGTCGGCATCGGTGTGCAGCGGGCCTGGGGTGAAACGCAGACGTTCTGTGCCGCGCGGCACGGTCGGATAGTTGATGGCCTGCACATAGATGCCGTGGTGGTCGAGCAACTGGTCGCTGATCTGCTTGCAGACCACCGCATCGCCGACCATCACCGGCACGATATGGCTCGGGTTTTCCATGTGCGGCACACCGACTTCGTCGAGCCGGCGGCGCACCCGGGCGACCCGGTCGCGTTGCGCGAGGCGTTCGGCGTCGCTGTTCTTGAGGTGGCGGATGCTGGCGATCGCGCCCGCTGCCACCGACGGCGGAATCGAGGTGGTGAAGATGAAGCCCGAGGCGAAGCTGCGCACGAAATCGCACATGGCGTGCGAGCCGGCGATGTAGCCGCCGGCGACGCCGAACGCCTTGCCGAGCGTGCCCTCGATCACCGTCAGCCGATGCGAAATCTTCTCCTGATCGGTAACGCCGCCACCGCGCGGGCCGTACATGCCGACCGCATGCACCTCGTCGATATAGGTCATGGCATTGTGCTTATCGGCCACATCGCAGATCTCGGCGATCGGCGCGATGTCGCCGTCCATCGAGTAGACCGACTCGAAGGCCACCAGCTTGGGCCGGTCCGGCCCGATCTCGGCGAGCGTGCGGTCCAGGTCCTCGACGTCATTGTGCTTGAAGATGCGCTTCTCGGCCCGGCTGTGGCGCACGCCCTCGATCATGGAAGCATGGTTCAGCTCGTCCGATACGATGACGCAGCCCGGGATGCCGGCGCCGAGCGTGGTCAGCGTCGCCCAGTTCGACATGTAGCCCGAGTTGAACAGCAGCGCCGATTCAGTGCCGTGCAGATCGGCGAGTTCGCGCTCCAGCAGCACGTGGTAGTGGTTGGTGCCGGAGATGTTGCGCGTGCCACCGGCGCCGGCGCCGCAGCGGTCCAGCGCTTCGTGCATGGCCGCCAGCACGTCCGCGTTCTGGCCCATGCCGAGGTAATCGTTCGAGCACCACACCGTCACCTTGGTGGGGCCGCGCTCGCGGTGGTGCGTCGCGCGGGGGAATTCCCCCACATGGCGTTCCAGATCGGCAAACACCCGATAGCGACCCTCCCGACGGAGTCCATCGAGTTGTTTGCTGAAGAAGGCTTCGTAGTTCATGTGTGGCCTCCGAATGGGGATCATCTTGCGCGTGATCGTGTGATTTTACACGATACTGTTGCGCGCAAAGTATTCGTCCAGGTTAAGTTCTGTTCATTCTTGCTGGCACGGTGGTACAGGCCGCGAACGCTGCCTGCAACCGACCGCGGTCGATCTCACGTCCCACTGCAACCAGGCGGGGCATCTCGTCCTCGGTGGCGGCAAACGCCGTGAGGTTCGGGCGGCTACCGGAACAATCGAACCGCACCCACCCCGGGCCTGCCCGCACCACGCCCTTCACATGCTCGACCTGACCGAAGGCGCCGCCGGCGACGGCTTCAAGCAATTCGTGCAGGAGTTGCGGATCGCAGCTTCCGGGCAGCGCCATACTCCAGGTGCCGAAGCCGAGCGCATCCGCCTGCACATCGAAATGTCCCGACGCGGTGACGCCGGCAACCGTATCGATCGTCAGGTCGGACATATCCGCCTCTCCTGGCGCCGCCGCGCGATCGTGTTCGGCCGCGCCGGCACGCAGCGCGCCGTACGTGGCCGGCACCACGCGTGCCTCCGGGTTCAGCGCATGCAGCGTCGCCTCCACCATGCGCAATTCGGCCGGTGCGACCAGATCCGTCTTGTTCACCACCAGGGTATGCGCGAGCGTCGCCTGCTGCTCGAAATAGCGCTGCAGTCTGGCGTAGTCGCGCAGGAACGCGCCGGCGTCAATCAGCGCCGTCACCTGCACGCTTTTCACCAGCGGCTTGAGATCAGGCCGCGCCAGCACGCCAAGCAGGGCGCCGAGATCGGCGCTGCCGGCGGGCTCGATGATGATGCGCTGCGGCGACCAGCGGGCCACCGACTGGCGAATCTGCAGCGACAGGTTGCGCGCCAGCGGCAGGAACACCGAGCTGCCGGCCGCGGCCCCGGGGCTGCGGTCACGCAGCAGCGCGGCATCCAGATGCATCGCGTCCGGATCGTTCACCAGCACCAGCGTGCGCAGCTCCGGATCGATCCGGCGCAGCCGGCGGCGCAGGAAGCTGGTTTTGCCGGCGCCGAGGAAGCCGGCGACGATTTCGACATCGAAGCCATGCGGTGGGCGATGCGACTGCAGGCTCCAGCGCCACAGCGCCGCCGCGGGCAGCGGCAGCACCAGGAACCAGTGCTCCAGGATCGCCAGCGTCATCATCGTGGCGACGAAAGTGAAGCCCGCCGCGGTGGCGGCATCGGCGTCCGCCGCCAGGGCATGGCGGAACAGCAGCGCCGCCACCACCGTGGACACCGTCACCGACACCGGAAACAGCAGGTTCATCGGCGCCTTGCGGAAGAAGCTTTTCAGGAACGCCAGATGCTCGGGGATGAACTCCTCGTTGAGGTTGCGCACCCCGAGGAACACGTTCAGCCGCGCACTCTGGTGCATCCACCACAGCACCATGAAGGTCCAGGTGCCGATCTGGTTCGTCCCGCCCCAGGTGACGCCGACCACCGCCGCCGCCACCACCAGAATCGCCAGCTCGTGCCACAGGCAGGCCAGGATCGCGTGGCCGAAATGCCGCCAGCCGCGGCAGCCTTCCGGGCAGGCCTGCTTGCGCACGCCGGTGACGTAGCCGAGGTAAAAACTCACCTCCAGCCACGCCCAGGCGAGCAGCCCGAAGGTGAAGGCCTGGTAGGCGCCGCCCACGCTCATGTCGCTGGCACTGCTGGCGAGCCCCACCAGCGACGCCGCCAGCAGCACGGTCGATCCCAGCATGGTCCAGCGGAACGTCCAGCGCGGCAGCCCGTCCAGGTAAATCACCAGGCCGGTGCTGAACCACCAGATGAACAGAGCATGCAGCGCGGGATAGACGTACTGGGACATGCTGGACCGCTCGCTCTACCAGGCTGCGGCGAGCCGAACCCGGGCGGGTGGCTCGTTCGGTTTGGCCGGGATCAGATAGAGCCGCGCAATTACCGCCGCCGACGCCGCGGTCAGGCCGACCCGCTTCAGCCGCGCCAGCACGCCGCCCTGCTCACGGGCCGACGCCAGCGCGCGCGTGATCTGCCACAAGCGCTCGAGCCCGGCACGGAAGGCGGGGGCGTCAATGTCGAGCGTCAGCGGGAACACCTGGCGGGTGATCTCGTTGGTGATGGCGTACACCTTGTAGTCGTACTCAGTGGGATCGACGCCCAGCGCGGCATGGAACACCGGCCGCGCGTGGTCGCGCACATACATCGTGGCGTAGACCGCGAGCAGGAAGAACTTGATCCACAGCTTGTTGAAGCCGCGCAGCAGCTGCGGGTTGGCGCGCATCGCCATGGCGAACGCCTCGCCGTGGCGGAACTCGTCCTGGCACCAGTTCTCGAACCATTTGAAGATCGGGTGGAAGCGCAGCTCCGGATGGCGTTCGAGCTGGCGGAAGATGGTGATGTAGCGGGCGTAGCCGATCTTCTCCGACAGGTAGACGGCGTAGAAGATGAATTTCGGCTGGAAGTAGGTGTACTTCTTGGCCTTCGTGAGGAAGCCGAGATCGACGCCGACGCCGAAATCCTTCAGCGTGTCGTTGATGAACCCGGCATGGCGCGCCTCGTCGCGGCTCATGTAGCCGAACCAGTCGCGGATTTTCGGGTTGCTGATGCGCTTCTTGATCTCGGAATACAGCACGCAGCCGGAGAATTCCGCCGTCACCGAGCTGACCAGGAAGTCGATGAACTCGTGTCGCAGCTCCGGCGGCAGGGTGGACAGGTCGCGGTTGAATTCGTCGTTGCGGATGAAGTGACCGCGGTTGGTGTCGCGGGCGAACTCGGCCATCAACTCGTCCCACTCGGCCTGCACCGCCGATACGTCAAGCCGGTCCATGGCGGCGAAGTCGGTGGTGTAGAAGCGTGGCGCCAGTACGGTGTTGGCCTGTGCCAGTCGTGTTGTATCGTTTATAAAATGGTCGGGCCGCGGATCGGTCAGAGCGTCCATTTATGTCCCCCGTTGGAAGCCCACTTCGTACAGCTCGGTGAGCGCGAAGAGGCCGGTTTTTTGTATCCAGAGTCGTTGCAGCCAGCCGGCGCGGATGACGGTCGCGCGGCATTGCAGCGTCACCCGGTCGCCGAAGCGCACTTCGGTGGGCGCGCCGTGCACCACCACGGTGTCGCCGGGCCGGATGTCGATGCCGTCGGGAATTGCGTGGGCATGCAGGCTTTCGGCCGTCTGTTCGATGTCCACCGTGCAGGTGACCTCGATGGTGCGACGGCCAAAGATCATGGTGTGGTGCTCCGGGGCAGCGGCAGCAGGCGCGAGAACACCTCCAGGTTTGTATGGCCGAACGCCTCGATGTCGATGCGGCGGCCGGTTTCGGGATCCTCCAGCGTCAGCCGCCCGTCGGCGTATCCGGTCAGGCGGAACGGCGTGGTGGGGCCGATCGCCTCCATCTTGCGCTCCCGGGCCAGGCCGCGCAGCGTGCCGCGCAGGAAGCCATTGGTGCCCGGCGCCAGCACTTCCACCAGCGTGCCGTCGGCCGCGTTGATCACGTTGATCGCCCCGTTCGGCTGGTCCACGAAGAGCATATCGCGCGAGGCCACGACGGCGGCGGTCGGCGGAAAGGTGTCGGTGCCGATAATGCGCGCCACGACCGCGGTGATGATGGTGACCGTGATCAGCACGCCGGCGGCCACCAGAGCGAAGCGCGGAAACGGCTGCGGTTGCGGGGGGGTGGTCATGGCTGTGATCCGGTCACTCAGCTGCGGCCTGCGACGATGGCTTGGCGGCCGCTGCGGTGTCGGATGCGGTTTGGGTGACGGGCGTGCGTGTCGCCATGTCGGCGGCCAGCGCACCGGCAAGAATCTCGGCGACCTGACCGGCATCCTGCAGCCCGCGCAGCATCGGTTCGGCCTGCGAGAAGCGCCACGGCCGCGCGTACGGCCACAGCACGAGGTAGGCAATGCGGTCGTCGGCAAACAGCGCGAGCGGAATGTCGCCACTGCCATCGCCGTAGCGGCGCAGGCCGGCCGAGCGAATGCGGCGGAACGGCAGGTTGAACGTGACCGGGAAGGCCACACCGAACCGCATGACCACGCGCCTTGTGGTGATGGTGAAGATGGCACTCCGCGCGGTCAGCCAGGCAAGGATCGACAGAATGGCGATCACGACCGCGGCGCCGCCGATCACCCAGAGCGATGACTGCACAATGGACCACGGCGCAATGCCGTCTTCGATGTCGGCATAGACGAGCCAGGCCAGCAGGATGGCGAAATAGAGTGCGATCTTGCGGACATGGAAGACCCGCCTGGCCAGGGCGCCCCATCGGGGCGCCCCTTGCCAGAGGATCGTTTCACCGGCCGGGAGAAGCTCGGGCAACCCCCGGACCGGCTCGGTCTCGTGTTCGTTCAAACGAGCGGTTCCTGACGGTCCGGCGTGGCATACAGCTTGCCGCCAGCGAAGTAGCCGGTGATCTTGTCTTCCTCGAGCAGCGTGACCTGGTTCGGGTTCTTGATGCGCGGCACGTTGGCGAACTGCGCCGCGGTGATCGACTGGACGACCAGCTTGCTGGTGTCCTCGTTGAGCACGGCCAGGCGCGCCGGCACCAGCACGGTGCTGCCGCCCGCGATCGAGACTTCGTAGTAAACGACCTGCGGCTCGACAACGTCGACCCAGGCTTCCGTGACGGTGCCGGCCGAGTTGCCGTCAGCCCCCACGACGTCCCAGCCACGAATGTCGGGATCGCGCGGGTCGATGTAGAACGCCTTGGCGGCGCGCAGCGGCAGGATGCGCGGCTCGCCTTCCCAGCTGTGCTCGGGATGGTCCTGGCGCAGCGTGTAGGAAGCCGGGCCAACCGCATCGACCAGCGGGTTGCCGGTGGGCTCGGACGGCGTGCCGCCGAGTTGCCCGGCAACCGGCTTCAGAGCCAGCGTGCGTTCGTTGGGCTCGCGCGGCAGGGTGAGGGTGCTGCCGTCCTGCAGCAGGTAGGTTTTCTTCGGCGGCGTCGCGGGGAAAAGACCGCTAACCAGTTCTCCGGTCCCCTCGGCCACGAGCGGATATCCCTCGCGCTTGTCCTCGCGCCGGAGATAAACGATCAGTCCAAAGAACAGGAGCCAGAACGTGTCGATCGAGAGGGAGGCGACGTCGAAGTATTGAGTGATGTGCCCGGTTTGCATTGGCGTACCTCGGCTGAGTGTGAGGAAGTGGAAACGAAGTCTCAGGCTGGTCGCAGGCTCGACGATGGTGAACTCTCACCGGTGCGACGCACCAGCGGGAGAAGGGCGATCAGGGTGGCAAGCAGCAGAATGATCTCCAACAGATAGACGGCGGCATAGCCCGTCACCGGCCGTGCCAGTGCCGGACCGAACAGGCCGTGCTGGGCGAGCGCGGAGACGCCGTCGCGCAGCACACCGCCGGTCGCAATGGCCGCGCCGGCCGCGAAGGCCTGCACGGCGCCCCAGCTGCCGAGGGCAAGGCCGGTCAGATCGCCCTTGGCATTGCGCATCGCCGCCGACAGCGTGCCCACGACGAACAGCGCGCTGCCGAAGCCGATCAGCACGGTGCCGCCGGCGAACAGGATGAGCGAGTAGATCGGTGCGGCGGTCAGCACGCAGGCGAACGCCGCCAGCCCCGCCGTGACCCCGAATGCGGCCAGACGGTAAGGCTCCATGCCGCGGCCCAGCAGCCGCGCCGAGAGCGCGAAGCCGCAGATTCCACCAATGGCTAGAAGCGCCGTGAGCTTGGTGGTGGTGCCGACGGTCAGGTGCAGGATCTGCCCGCCATACGGCTCCAGCAGCACGTCCTGCATGGAGAACGCGATCGTGCCGATGCCGACGGTGAGCAGCGCGCGGGTGGACTGCGCCTGGTGCACGAAGCTGTTCCATGCCTCGATGAAGGTCGGCGCCTTGGCGTCCGACTTCGCCCGCGTCGGGTTGCGCGGCTCCTGCTTCCACAGCGCGATGCTGTTGAGGACGACGGTGACCACGGCGGAGCCCTGGACGACCTGGATCAACTTGCCCGGGCTGAAATCGGCGAGCAGGAAACCGAACAGGACCGCGCTGATGACCATGCCCACCAGCAGCATGCCGCAGAGCAGCGTCACCACCTGCGGATGCTTCTCGCGCGGCGCCAGATCGGTCGCCAGCGCCAGCCCGACCGTCTGGACGGTGTGCAGTCCGGCGCCCACCATCAGGAACGCGATCGCGGTGGCGAAATCCCCAAGCAGGACCGGGGCATTGTTGTCGCCCGACATCACCAGCAGCGCGAACGCCATGAACGCCAGGCCACCGAACTGCAGCAGCGTGCCGTACCAGAGATACGGCACGCGGCGCCAGCCCAGGGCCGAATGGTGCGTGTCCGATTTGAAGCCGATGACGGCACGGAACGGCGCGAAGATCAGCGGCAGCGAGATCATCACCGCCACCAGCCAGGCCGGCACGCCCAACTCGACGATCATCACGCGGTTCAGGGTGCCGATCAGCAGCACCACCGCCATGCCGACCGAAACCTGGAACAGCGACAGCCGCAGCAGCTTCTTCAGCGGCAGTTCCGGCGTCGCCACATCGGCGAACGGCAGGAACGCCGTGTCCATCTGCATCAGGCTTTGTTTGGCGAGTTCCGTAATCCGATTCATGCCCGTACCAGTTCCAGAGCCTGCGACGTATAAAATCCGCTGACGATCCGCCGGGTTCGCGCGGGCGTCCAGGACCGCAATCCCGGCTCCGCCGCAATCAGCGCCCGCAGCGCATTCTCGCCGACCGGCTCGATCGCCGGCGCGCGGTCGCGCCTGGGAAACAGCCGGCCGACCGCGTGCATCACGGCCAGCGGCAGCGTCTTGGGTGCGAAGGTGAAAACAAACGACGACCCGGTCCGCGACGCCAGCCCCGTCAGCACCGCAACCGTGTCCGGCGCGCGGTAATGGATCAGCGAGTCCATGCCGACCACGTGGTCGAACTGTCCCAACGCCGGGTCGAGCATGTCGCCAACCAGGAACTCGATGCTGCCGTCACCGCAGGCGCCGGCGGCACGCTCGCGCGCCAAGTCCACCAGCGTGGCGGCAACATCGATCGCCACCACCGCGGCACCGCGGCGGGCGGCCTCGACGGCGAGCGCGCCGGTGCCGCAGCCGGCATCCAGCAAGCGCTTGCCGTGCAGGTCGGCGGGCAGCCAGTCCAGCAGGGTGCGGCGCATCTCGTCGCGGCCGGCGCGGACGGTGGCGCGGATACCGCTGACCGGAGCGTCGGAGGTCAACCGCTTCCAGGCTTCCGACGCCGTGCGGTCGAAATAGGTCTGGATCTGCCCGCGTCGCTGTTGATAGGTCGAACTGCTCATCAATCGAATCCCAGCAGGTCGAAGATATCGCGATCCTTGAGCGGCGTCGCGGCAACCGGCTTGGTGCCGGCCAACAGGGTTGCGGCCAGCCGAAGGTATTCCTGCTGCACCGCCGCCACTTCCGGCGTGTCTTCCATTTCGAACAGGGTCGCCTTCTTCAGCCGCGAGCGGCGCACCACGTCCAGATACGGAATTTGCGCCACCGTGTTCAGCCCGACCGCCGCGTTGTATTTGTCGATCTGGTCGGTGGCATCGCTGCGGTTGGCGATCACGCCGCCCAGCCGCACTTCGTAGTTCTTCGACTTGGCCAGGATCGCCGCGACGATGCGGTTCATGGCAAAGATCGAGTCGAAATCATTGGCGGTGACGATCAGCGCCCGTTGCGCGTGCTGCAGCGGCGAGGCGAAGCCGCCGCACACCACGTCGCCCAGCACGTCGAAGATCACCACGTCGGTGTCTTCCAGCAGGTGGTGCTCCTTCAGCAGCTTCACGGTCTGCCCGACCACGTAGCCGCCACAGCCGGTGCCCGCCGGCGGACCGCCCGCCTCGACGCACATCACGCCATTATAGCCCTCATAGACGAAGTCTTCGACGCGTAATTCCTCGGTATGGAAATTTACCGTTTCCAGCACGTCGATCACCGTCGGCACCAGCCGCTTGGTGAGGGTGAAGGTGCTGTCATGCTTGGGGTCGCAGCCGATCTGCAGCACCCGCTTGCCGAGCTTGCTGAACGCCACCGATAGGTTCGACGACGTGGTGCTTTTGCCGATGCCGCCCTTGCCGTAGACGGCGAACACCTGCGCCGTGCCGAGACTGACGGTCGGGTCCAACTGCACCTGCACGCTGCCCTCGCCGTCCCCGCGGGAGGGCAAGGCACTGCGCGCCCCGGGCGGCAAAATCCCTGCCCCCAACGTCATTGTCGTCATGCGGCTATCCCCACGTTTATGCCTTCGAGCCGGTCTTCCAGCTCTTCCCCTGCGCGGCGCAGGCTTTCCAGCGTCGCCTCATCCGGCGACCAGTAGCGCCGCTCATGCGCCTCGATCAACCGGTTGGCGATCTTCGCCGAGGCCGTGGGATTCAGCGCCGCCATGCGCTCCCGCATTTCCTCGTCGAGCATGTAGGTCTGGGCGATCTGCTGGTAGACCCAGGGCGCAACCTGCCCGGTGGTGGCCGACCAGCCCAGCGTGTTGGTCACATGCGCCTCGATCTCGCGCACGCCTTCGTGACCGTGCTTGAGCAGCGCCTCGTACCATTTCGGGTTCAGCGCCCGGGTGCGGGTCTCCAGCGCCACCTGCTCGGAGATGGTGCGCACCGTGCCGTCGCCGCGGGTCTGATCGCCGATGTAGACGGTCGCCCCCGCGGCGCCGCCGCGCGCCTTGCGCACTGCCCGGCTGATGCCGCCGAGCGTGTCGAAGTAATGGTCCACCGTGGTCACGCCCACCTCGACCGAATCGAGGTTCTGGTAGGCGATGTCCACCCGCGACAGCACGTCGCCCAGCACCTGATCATGCCGCTCCGGCCGGCCGGTCACGCCGTAGGCGAACCCCTTGCGACGGGTGAAGGCATCGGCCAGTTCGTCCTCGTCGCTCCAGACCCCGTCGCCGACCATCTGGTTGACGTTGGAGCCATAGGCGCCGTCGGCATTGCCGAACACCCGCAGCGCCGCCTGTTCGATGTCGCCGCCGTTCTTCGCCATGTAGTCGAGCACGTGCTTGCGGACGAAATTCTGCTCGACCGGCTCGTCGGCCTGCGCGGCCAGCAGCGCCGCCTCGGCCAGCAGCTTGGTCTGCAGCGGCAGCAGGTCGCGGAAGATGCCGGACAGGGTGATCACCACATCCACCCGCGGCCGGCCGAGCCTGTCCAGCGGCACGAGCTGCGCGCCGGCCAGCCGGCCATAGCTGTCGCGCCGCGGCTCGGCGCCCATCAGCCACAGCGCCTGGGCGATCGGCCCGCCCTCGGTCTTGAGGTTGTCAGTGCCCCACAGCACCATCGCCACCGTCTCTGGCAGCGCCTGCGAATCCTCGGCATAGCGGGCCAGCAGGCGCTCGGCCTGGCGGGCGCCGTCCTGGGCGGCGAAGGCGCTGGGGATGCGGAACGGGTCGAAGCCGTGCAGGTTGCGCCCGGTCGGCAGCACGTCGGTGGTGCGCAGGAAATCGCCGCCCGGCGCCGGCCGCAGGTAGCGCCCGTCCAGCGCGTGCAGCACCGCCGGCAGCTCGTAGTCGGTGGCCAGCAGCGCATCCACCGCCGCCCGCCGCCCAGGCTCGGTCACGCCCGCGGCGTCCAGCATTTCGGCCCGCTGCGACGCCGTCGGCGGCTCGCCGATGACGTGCAGGCCGTGCGGAATGAGGGTGTATTCCAGTTCCAGCACCGCCCGGCCAACGCGGTCGGCTTCCGCCGTCGGGTCCTCCCAGACCGGCTCGGCCTTGGCCAGTTCGACCGCCGCCGCCTGCGCCTGCACCAGCCCGGCCAGCGCCGCGCGCTGCCCCGGATCGGTATCCGGCTCCAGCGTCCGCCAACGGTCGAGCGAGGCTTTCAGGTCGAGCAGGCCACGATACAGCCCGGCATGCGCGATCGGCGGGGTGAGGTAGCTGATCAGCGCCGCGCCGGCGCGCCGCTTGGCCAGCATGCCCTCGGAGGGGTTGTTCGACGCATAGAAGTAGAAATTGGGCAGATCGCCGATCAGACGGTCCGGCCAGCAGGCGCCGGACAGCCCGGCCTGCTTGCCCGGCATGAACTCCAGCGCGCCGTGGGTGCCGAAATGCAGCACCGCATGGGCGCCGAAATCCTCGCGTAGGTAACGATAGAAGGCGTTGAACGCATGCGTCGGCGCAAATCCGCGCTCGAACAGCAGGCGCATCGGGTCGCCTTCATAGCCGAAGCCGGGCTGCACGCCGACGAAGACATTGCCGAACTGCGCGCCGAGCACAAAGATCGAGCTGCCGTCGGTGTTCTGCCGCCCGGGGGCGGGACCCCAGGTCCGCTCGATCTCGGCCAGATGCGGCTCGCGGCTCACATGGTCGTCGGCGGGGATGCACACCGCGACATTGGCCGGGGTGCCGTAGCGCTGGGCGTTGCCGTGCAGGATGGCATTGCGCAGATCGTCCACCGTCTCGGGCAGCTCGACCTGATAGCCGGCATCCTTCATCGCGTGCATCGTGTTGTGCAGCGAGGCGAACACCGACAGATAGGCCGCGGTGCCGGTGGTGCCGGCATTGGGCGGGAAGTTGAAAATCACCACGGCGACTTTGCGCTCGTCGCGCGAGGCCCGGCGCAGCGCCACCAGCTTGCCGACGCGGGCGGCCAGCGTGCCGGCACGTTCCGGGTGCGCCACCATCTCGTGCCGTGTTTCCGAGCCCGCCGAGGAGCGGCCGCCGAAGGTCATCGGCCAGATCGCGCCGTCAAGCTCGGGAATCGCCACCATCATGGTGGCTTCCACCGGCAGCAGGCCACGCGGGTCCTCCTGCCACTGCTCCAGCGTCTGGAACTCGACCGGATGGGCGGCGATGTAGGGCACGTCCAGCATGGCGAGCAGCGCTTCGGCGGCGTGCGCGTCGTTGTAGGCGGGGCCGCCGACCAGCGAGAAGCCGGTGAGCGAGACCACCGCATCCACCGTCGGCACGCCGTTGCGCACGAAGAAGCGCTCCACCGCCGGGCGCGCGTCGAGCCCGCTGGCGAAGGCCGGGATCACCCGCAGCCCTTTCGCCTCCAGCGCTGTGATAACGCCGTCATAATGTGCGGCATTGCCGGCCAGCACGTAGGAGCGCAGCAGCAGCACGCCCACCGTGCCGCGCTTGCCGTCGCCGGGCACCAGCGCCGCGTCCTCAACGATGCGGCCGGGCACGCGCGGATGGTAGATGCCGACATCGGGGTATTCGACCGGTGCCGCCGCCTTCAGCTTGCCGCGCAGGGCCTGGCGCGGGCCGGCAGCGTAGCGGTCCACCAGCAGGCGCACCATGTTGGCGATGTTCTCTTCCGAACCCGCCAGCCAGTACTGCAGCGACAGGAAGTAGGCGCGCACGTCCTGCGCCGTGCCGGGGATGAAGCGCAGCAGCTTCGGCAATTGCCGCAGCAGCCGCATCTGCCCCTGCCCGCTCGAGCCTTCGGCGGACTTGCCGCGTAGCCGCTTGAGGAAGCCGAGCGCCCCGCCGGCCTCGGTGGCCATGCTGAACCGGCCGAGCCGGGTCAGCTTCACCACCTCGCCGGCCGACAGGCAGGCCAGCATGGCGTCGCAATGGTCGCGCCGCGCCGCCAGCGCCGGCAGCACGGCGCGGATATGGTCGTCGAGGAACAGCATGCAGGCGATGACGATATCGCCGCGGGCGATATCGGCGCGGCAGGCCTCCAGCGCGCCCTCGTCGCCGGCCCATTCGTCGGCGGCATGCACGACCAGTTCCAACCCCGGAAGATCGCGCCGCAGCGCCGTGCGCGCCCGCCCGGCCGCGCTGGACAGGTGACTGTCCATTGTAACGATGACGACGCGGATGGGCGTCGCTTCAGCGGGCGAAGTGCGCTTTGGCTTCATACAACGTCTCAACGGTAATGACCGCCAGGCCGCGGTCGTGCGCGTATCGCTCGGTGTTGCGGCGAGCCTTGCCGCGAACGAAGAACGGGATTTTTCCCAGTTCCTTCTCGGCCTCGGGCGCCCAGGTGGTGGGGCCTCCGGCAGCTACGATCGCAGGCGTGTCCGCTGCGGGGGCCGGCACCGGGGGAACCGGGGCCACCTGCTCCTCGCGGCGTTCCACGCCGCCGCCCAGATGCGACGGCGCAGCAGCATCGTGGAACTCGAAATCCTCGCGGAACATCGTCAGCAGATGTTCCTCCAGCCCCATCATCAGCGGGTGTACCCAGGTGTCGAACAGCACGTTCGCACCCTCGAAGCCCATTTGCGGGGCATAGCGGGCCGGGAAATCCTGCACATGCACCGGGGCCGAGATCACCGCGCAGGGCACGCCGAGCTTCTTGGCGATGTGCCGCTCCATCTGCGTGCCCAGCACCAGTTCGGGATGCGCCGCGGCGATGGTTTCCTCGACCTCCAGATAGTCATCGGTAATCAGCGGCTCGACGCCATAGCGCTTGGCCGCCTCGCGCACGTCGCGGGCGAATTCGCGGCTGTAGGTGCCCAGGCCGACCACCTGGAAGCCCAGCTCCTCGCTGGCCACCCGGGCCGCCGCGATGGCATGCAGCGCGTCGGCGAAGATGAACACGCGCTTGCCGGTCAGGTAGGTGCTGTCCACCGAGCGCGAGTACCAGGGCAGCCGCGACGGCACTTCGGCCAGGATCGGGGCCGGATCGACGCCGGCCAGCGCCGCCACTTCGGTGACGAAATCGCAGGTGCCGCCGATGCCGATCGGCACCGCCTTCACGCTCGGCTGGCCGAAGATGCGGGCCAGCCAGGTCGCGGCCATGCCGGCGGTCTCGGGATACAGCACCACGTTGAAGTCGGCCGCGCCCAGCCGGGCCAGGTCGGACGGCTTCGCGCCGAGCGGGGCGGCCACGTTCACGTCCACGCCCAGCCGGCCGAGCAGGTGGGTGATTTCCTGCACGTCGTCGCGGTGGCGGAAACCGAGCGCGGTCGCGCCCAGCAGGTTGCAGCTTGCCCGCACCCCCGGCGCACGCTCCGGCCGCTTCGTGCCGGGTGGCGGCGCATGCGGGCCGGCGAAGGCGCGAACCAGCTGGTAGAAAGTCTCCGCCGCGGCCCAGTTTTCCTTGCGCTGATAGGCCGGCAGATCGAGCGGCACCACCGGCACCGGCAGGCCGAGCGTCTTGGCCAGGCCGCCCGGATCGTCCTGGATCAGCTCGGCAGTACACGAACTGCCGACGATCATCGCCTGCGGCCGGAACCGCTCATAGGCGTCGCGGGCGGCGATCTTGAACAGCTCAGCGGTGTCGCCGCCGAGGTCGCGCGCCTGAAAGGTCGTGTAGGTCACCGGCGGGCGCTTGTTGCGCCGCTCGATCATGGTGAACAGCAGGTCGGCGTAGGTGTCGCCCTGCGGCGCGTGCAGCACGTAGTGCAGCCCCTCCATTGCCGTCGCAACCCGCATCGCGCCGACATGGGTGGGTCCCTCATAGGTCCAGAGCGTGAGCTGCATGGCGCTACACCCGCAACCGGGCGCGCCGCACCAGCGGCCGCGCGAACAGCTCCGCCAGATCGGCCGCCTGCTCGTAACCCTGGATCGGGGTGAACAGCAGCTCAATCGACCATTTCGTCGCGATGCCCTCGGCTTCCAGAGGGTTGGCCAGCCCGAGCCCGCACACCACCAGATCGGGCCGGGCGGCACGACAGCGGTCGAGCTGGTTGTCCACGTGCTGGCCTTCGCTCAGCGCCGTACCGGCCGGCAACATCGCCAGTTCCTCGGCGAGCAGTTGGCGGTGCAGGTAGGGGGTGCCGACCTCGACCAGCTGCATCCCCAGTTCGCGGGCGAGAAACCGCGCCAGCGGGATTTCCAGCTGCGAGTCCGGGAAGAAGAAAATCCGCTTGCCGGCCAGCAGCTCACGCGACCGCGTCAGCGCCTGACGGGCCCGCTGCTCGCCCACCGCGGTCACCCCGCGCGTGGTGGCGGCGTCGATGCCCCAGGCCTCGGCCACCGCCCGCAGCCATAGCGTGGTGCCCTCCGCGCCGAGCGGAAACGGGGCGGCGATCCGCCGGGCGCCGCGGCCTTCCAGCAGGCGCGCGGTCTCGGCCAGGAAGGGCTGGGCCAGGATGAAGCGCGTCCGCTTGCCCACCGGCGGCAGGTCGGTGGCCCGCCGCGGCGGCAGGAAGCGCACATTGCCAATGCCCAGCGCCGCCAGCAGGCGGCCAAGCTGGTCCTCCACCACCTCGGCCAGCGCGCCCACCACCAGCAACGCCGGTTCGGCATCGGCCGGTTGTTCGGGCAGCGTCGGTACCAGGGCGGCGAGGCAGGCATCCTCACCCTCGGTGAAGGTGGTCTCGATGCCGCTGCCGGAATAGCTGAGCACCCGCACCGCCGGCGCAAAGCGCTGCGACAGCCGCGACGCCGCCCGCGAGAGGTCGAGCTTGATGACCTCGGAGGGGCACGAGCCGACCAGGAACAGCAGCCTGATGTCGGGCCGGCGTTCGATCAGGCGGGTCACCACCCGGTCGAGCTCGTCATTGGCATCGGCCAGCCCGGACAGGTCGCGGTCGTCCATGATGGCGGTGGCGAAGCGCGGCTCGGCGAAGATCATCACCCCGGCGGCGGACTGGATCAGGTGGGCGCAGGTGCGCGAACCGACCACCAGGAAGAACGCGTCCTGAATTTTCCGGTGCAGCCAGACGATGCCGGTGAGGCCGCAGAACACCTCGCGTTGGCCCCGCTCACGCAGGACCGGGGCATCACCGCAGCCCTGGGCTGTACCTTCTGGGGGCATGGCGGCGAGGCCGCTCACTGCGACGTTCCCAGCGCCACGCTTCCGGTGCCCGGCGCGGGCCGCTCGCGCCGGGCGGCGCGCAGCTTCAGCACGAACTGGGTCGCGTTGATGACATAGGTGGCATACGCAGCGAGCGCGATGAGGATCTGTTCGCGCACCGGCGCACCCGAAAACATCGCCGCCAGATAGGCCGTGTGCAGCGCCAGCACGAGCATGCTGAACACGTCTTCCCAGAAGAACGCCGGGGCGAACAGGTAGCGGCCGAAGACAACCTTCTCCCAGATCGCGCCGGTAATCATGATGGTGTAGAGGACGAAGGTCTTGACAACAATCGAGACGGTCGCCGCCGCCAGTCCCTCGCCGGTCGCCATGAAGCGCAGCACCAGGCCGAGACTGACCAGGAACACCAGGAACTGAATCGGGGCAAGCACGCCCTGCACCAGCGTCCAGGCGGTGGCATCGCGCCGCTTGCGCTCATCCTCGGAATAGAGCGGGTCGCCCTTGGCCTTCCACAGCGGCTGCTGGCCATGCCCGCATCGCCCGGCCACTGACGCGAACGGGCAAAAGTCGACCGTACCGATCAACCGGTCAAAGACACTCGAGGTAAACATCGCTTGACAACGTCCCGGCCTGAGGGTCCGCTACGGCCGCGTTCGGATCGCGCTTCGGATCACGCATAGAACGCCCGCCCACGGATCGACAACACGCTCATCTCCAGCAAGCCGAGTGCGACGGTGATCCATTCCGCCCTGTTCCTCGTGCGTGGTGGCCACATCGGCAAGGCTAGATCGCCACCCTCCCCAGTGTCAAGGACGTGGAACGTCAACCTGGCTTGACATTCTGACCCCGGCCGGATTGAACTACGGAGACCAAGGGATGGTTGCCTTGACACACCGGGACATCGCCAGCGATGGCCGTGCAGCGAAGAGCTGGGCCGGCAGAGTTTGGGCGCCGCCGCAATGCGGTAGCCCCAGCGTCAAATGCAGCAACGTCGCCCGCTGCGACTGGCCCCGCCAGCGCCTCAGCCTGCTGTCGCGGACCATCGAGCAGGAAATCGTCCCGCGGCTTGTGCTGGCGCGCAGCGCGGCATCCGCCCGGCCGGTCGAACCGCCGCCCGGCAGCGTGCCGGTGCAGCCCGGCGAGGCCGACACGTTGGCCGACCTGGTGATCGGCCACGACCCCGCCCCTGCGCACGCCTTCATCGAAGCGGTGCTGGCCCGCGGCACCACGCTGGAAACGCTCTACCTCGATCTGCTGGCCCCGGCCGCCCGCCGGCTGGGCGATATGTGGTCCGACGATCTGTGCGACTTCACCCAGGTCACCATGGGGCTGTGGTGCCTGAACCAGTTGCTGCGCGAGACCGGCAACGACCCGCCCGACCCGCTGGTCCGGCGCGAAAACGACCGCCGCATCCTGCTGGTGCCGGTGCCGGGCGAGCAGCACACGTTCGGCCTCGCCATGGTCGCCACCATGTTCCGCCGGTCCGGCTGGACGGTGTGGAGCGAACCGCTGGCCTCGAGCAACGATCTGGTCGGCATCGTGCGCAGCGAGTGGTTCACCGTGATCGGCTTCTCGCTGAGCTGCGCCAGCCGGCTGGAGGCGCTGGCCACCAACATCCGGCGGGTCCGCCGCGCCTCGCGCAATCCCGCCGTCGGCATTCTGGTCGGCGGCCCGGTCTTCATCGAGCGGCCCGAACTGGTGGTCATGGTAGGCGCGGACGCAACCGCGGTCGATGGTCGGCAGGCCACCTTGCAGGCCGAGAGCCTGGTCGCCCTGCGCGCCATGGCCGATTGAAAAAAGAGACCGACACTGGGAGGATCATTCAGGGGGAACGACGCCACCAACATCCAAGGGCCGGGTCCGTCGTGATGGTGTTCAAAGCCCCGAAGCGGACGCTTGGCGACCTGGACGCGGAGGCGGCCGGGGCACTGATCACCGCGGCCGCGGATATCGCCCTTATTCTGGACGCCGAGGGGGTGATCCGTGACATCTCCTTCCAGAACGACGCGCTTGCCCGCGAACTCGAAGGCAACAAAAGCTGGTCCGGCAAGCGCTGGGCCGACACCGTGACACCGGAGAGCCGCGCCAAGGTGGACAGCCTGCTGCACGACGCCGCCGTGGGTGCCGCACCGCGCTGGCGCCATATCAACCAGGGCTCGCCCGGCAGCGAGCCTGTGCCCTTGCTGTTCTCCGCCATACGGGTCGGCACCGACCGTCCGGTGGTGGCGTTTGGCCGCGACCTGCGCGCCCTCTCCGCCCTGCAGCAGCGTCTGGTGGATGCCCAGCAGGCGGTCGAGCGCGACTACGCCCGGCTGCGCCACGTCGAAATGCGCTACCGGCTGCTGTTCGAAATGTCGGCCGAGCCAGTGCTGGTGCTGGACGCCTTCACCCACCGGATCACCGAGGCCAATCCGGCCGCCCGCCGGCTGTTCGGCGAGACCAGCCATCGCCTGGTCGGCCGCGGCTTCCCCGAAATGTTCGAGCCCGCGGGCGCCCTGGCGGTGCGCGATCTGCTCGGCGGCGTGCGCGCCTCCGGGCGGGCGGACGATGTGCGCGCCCGGATCGGCGCGCAGGCGCTGGACGTGCAGGTCTTCGCCTCGCTGTTCCGCCAGGAAAGCACCACCCTGTTGCTGGTCCGGCTCGCCGGCGCTCCGGGGACGACGGTGGTCGCCGCCGAGCCGGCCGCGCTGCCGCCGGTCAAATCGAAGCTTCTGAAGCTGATCGAGAACGGCCCCGACGGCTTCGTGGTGACCGGCCCGGACGGACGCATCCTCGCCGCCAACGCCGCTTTCCTCGACATGGCCCAGCTCGCCACCGAGGACCAGGCCTGCGGCGAGCCGCTGGAGCGCTGGATCGGCCGGCCCGGGGTCGAGATGGACGTGCTGATCGCCAATCTCCGCCAGCGCGGTTCGGTGCGGCTATTCGCCACCACCGTGCGCAGCGAGTACGGCGCCACCGCCAACGTCGAGATCTCCGCCGTCGCGGTGATGAACGGCGACGCCCCCTGCTTCGGCTTCGCCATCCGCAATGTCGGCCGGCGCCTGACCGAGAACCGCAGCGGCCGCGAGCTGCCGCGCTCGGTCGAACAACTGACCGAGCTGGTCGGCCGGGTTGCGCTGAAGGACCTGGTGCGCGAGACCACCGACGTGATCGAGCGGCTGTGCATCGAAGCAGCCCTTGAGCTGACCAACGACAACCGTGCGTCGGCTGCCGAAATGCTCGGCCTCAGCCGGCAGAGCCTGTACTCGAAGCTGCGCCGCTATGGCCTGGGTGACCTTGATGCCGAAAACCGAAACGATCCCTGAAGTGGAATCACCCGCCGCGCGCCCCGCCATGCCGGCAGCGCTGGAAGTCCTGCACCCGATCACCTGGTTCGCACCGATGTGGGCGTTCGGCTGCGGCATCGCCTCGTCCGGCCAGTCGGCCGCGGGCAAGTGGCCGGTGATCGCCGCCGGCGTGGTGCTGGCCGGCCCCTTGCTGACCGCCACCAGCCAGGTGGTGAATGACTGGTACGACCGCCATGTCGATGCCATCAACGAGCCGGACCGGCCGATCCCGTCGGGCCGGATTCCCGGGCAGATGGGGTTCTACCTGGCCCTTGGCTGGTCGGCCGCCTCGCTGGCGCTGGCCGCCGCCATCGGCACGTTCGTGCTGTTCGCCGCCTCGGTCGGGCTGGTGCTGGCCTGGCTGTACAGCGCCCCGCCGGTCCGGCTGAAACAGAACGGCTGGTGGGGCAACGCCGCGGTCGGCGGCTGCTATGAGGGCCTGCCCTGGATCACCGGGGCGGCGGTCATGGCGGGCGGCGTGCCGGACTGGCGGGTATTCCTGCTGGCCTTCCTCTACAGCGCCGGCGCGCACGGGATCATGACGCTGAACGATTTCAAGTCGGTCGAGGGCGATCGCGCAATGGGCCTCGCCTCGCTGCCGGTGCAACTGGGCGTCGAGCGCGCGGCGAAGCTGGCCTGCGTGGTCATGGCGGTGCCGCAGCTGGTTGTCATCGGCCTGCTGGTGGCCTGGGGCAGCCCGGTGCATGCGGGCATCATCGTGGCCTTGCTGCTGGCCCAGTTTGTCCTGATGGCCCGTTGGCTGCGCCAGCCGCGCGAACGCGCACCCTGGTACAACGCCACCGGCACCACGCTTTATGTCATCGGCATGCTGGTGAGCGCCTTCGCCATCGGCCCGCTGGTGGCTGCCGCCCCATGAGCAACGGCGCCCGGCGGATCGGCTGGCCCGGCATCGTCCGGCTCGGCCTGGTGCAGGCCTCGCTCGGCGCCATCGTGGTGCTGTGCACCTCCACCATGAACAGGGTGATGCAGATCGAGCTGATGCTGCCCGCCATTCTGCCCGGCACGCTGGTGGCGTGGCATTATGTGTTGCAGGTGCTGCGGCCGCGTCTCGGCTACGGCTCCGACGTGGGCGGCCGGCGCACCCCCTGGATCGTCGGCGGCATGGCGTTGCTGGCCGTCGGCGGCGTGCTGGCGGCGCTGGCCACCGCGTGGATGAGCACCAGCCTGCTCGGCGGCATCGCGCTGGCGGTGGTCGCCTACACGCTGATCGGTATCGGCGTCGGCGCCGCCGGCACGTCCCTGCTGGTGCTGCTGGCCAAGCGGGTGGACGCGGCGCGGCGCCCCGCGGCGGCCTCCGTCGTGTGGCTGATGATGATCCTTGGCATCGCGCTGACCGCCGGCATCGGCGGCAAGCTGCTCATGCCGTTCTCCGGTCTGCGTCTGGTGGAGGTCACCGCTGCGGTCGGCGCGCTGGCACTGGCGATGACCGCGCTGGCGGTGTGGGGCATGGAAGGCGACGCCGCGCCAGCCGCGCCGGCGGAAGCGCAACCGCCCTTCCGGGTGGCGTTCGGCCAGGTCTGGGGCGAGCGTCAGGTTCGCCATTTCGCCCTGCTGGTCTTCGTCTCCATGCTCGCCTACAGCGCGCAGGAGCTGATCATCGAGCCGTTCGCCGGCGCGGTGTTCCATCTGCCGCCGGGCCAGTCCACCCAGTTGATCGGGGTGCAGCACGGCGGCGTGCTGACGGGCATGATCCTGCTCGCCCTGGCCGGCGCCGCCACGGCGCGCTGGCGGGTCGGCTCGCTGCGCGCCTGGATGGCGCTGGGCTGCTTTGCCTCCACCATCGGGCTGCTGGCGATGGCGACCGCCGGCTCGGTCGGGCCGGACTGGCCGCTCTCCACCTCGTTCTTCCTGCTCGGCATGGCCAACGGGTTTTTCTGCGCCGCCGCCATCGGCTCGATGATGCAACTGGCCGGCAGCGGACGCGAAGCGCGGGAAGGTGTGCGCATGGGCCTGTGGGGCGCCGCGCAGGCGCTGGCCTTCGGGCTGGGCAGCATGGCGGGCAGCAGCGCGGTCGATCTGGCAAGAGCTTTGCTTGGCTCGCCGGTGGCGGCCTACGCCGCGGTGTTCGCCGGGCAGGCGGTGCTGTTCTTTGTCGCCGGCGTGCTGTCGCTGCGGGTCGGCTCGTCCGCGGCCGGGCGGCCGGCGGCGGAATTCGTGATCGCCGGCTGAGCCGGCATGTGGGGGTGGTAAGGGCAATGTCCGATATCGAGACTTTCGATGTGGTGATTATCGGCGGCGGTCCGGCCGGTGCGACGGCGGCGACCGATCTGGCGCGGCGCGGCCGCTCCGTGCTGCTGCTCGACAAGGCGGGCCGGATCAAGCCATGCGGCGGCGCGATTCCGCCACGCCTGATCCAGGAATTCGACATCCCCGACCATTTGCTGGTCGCCAAGGTCACCTCCGCCCGGATGGTCTCGCCCTCGTCCCGGCACGTGGACATGCCGATCGATGGCGGCTTCGTCGGCATGGTGGATCGCGAGTTCTACGACGAATGGCTGCGCGAGCGCGCCGCCGGCGCTGGTGCGACGCGCCGCACCGGCACGTTCGAGCGGATCGAGCGCGGCGACGACGGCGTGTCGCAGGTGCTCTACCAGCCCAGGAATGCGCCGCGCGATGCCAGGCCCGAGCGGGTGCGCGCCCGCGCCGTGATCGGCGCCGACGGCGCGCTGTCGCAGGTGGCGCGGCAGAGCAAAATCCCGGGCGCGGACCGCGTGCCCTATGTGTTCGCCTACCACGAGATCATCCGGTCACCGCGCGCCGCTGATTTCGACCCGGCCCGCTGCGACGTCTACTACAACGGCGCCATGTCGCCCGATTTCTACAGCTGGATTTTCCCGCACGGCGACATCACCAGCGTCGGCACCGGCAGCGCCCATAAGGGGTTCTCGTTGCGCGGCGCGGTCGGCGCGTTGCGCGAGGTGACCGGGCTGGACGGCCAGGAAACCATCCGCCGCGAGGGCGCGCCCATCCCGCTGCGGCCGCTGAAGAAATGGGACAACGACCGCGACCTGGTGCTGGCCGGCGACGCCGCCGGCGTGGTCGCACCCGCCTCGGGCGAAGGCATCTTCTACGCCATGACCGGCGGCCGGCTGGCCGCCGACGCGACCGACGAGTTCCTCGCCACCGGCGACGCCCGCGCGCTCGCCTCCGCCCGCAAGCGCTTCATGCGCACGCATGGCTCGGTGTTCTGGATTCTCGGCATCATGCAGGATTACTGGTACAGCACCGACAAGAGGCGCGAGCGCTTCGTCACCATCTGCCGCGACCCCGACGTGCAGCAACTGACCTGGGACGCCTACATGAACAAGGAACTGGTGCGCGCCCGGCCGCTCGCGCATGCGCGGATCTTTTGGAAGAATGTTGCGCATTTGACGGGGCTTGTGCCGGCTTGAAGGAAGGCCAGGGGCTCTGCCCCTGGACCCCGCCAAGGGCCGAGAGGCCCCTGGACCCCATTCCGTTTAGAGAATTTGACGTAGAAGGGGGCTGAGGAGCTGCTTGTGCACCTCCTCAGCCCCCTTCTACGTCAATCCTGAAGTGATGGGTTCCAAGGGCCTCTCGGCCCTTGGCGGGTCCAGGGCAGAGCCCTGGCCTTCTTCCCTTACGGCAGCGGCACCGGATCCGGCGAAAGGCTCCGCAGCCAGGCAATCACGTTGGCCCGCAGTTGCGCGTCGGGAATGCCCGGGAACGCCATCTTGGTCCCTGGTGCGTATTCAGCCGGCTTGTACAGCCACCGGTTCAGTTCCTCGTAGGTCCACGGCCCGGCTTTGCTCTTCATCGCCGCTGAGTAGGCGTAGCCCGCCATGTGGGCGTGCGGTCCGCCGACCACGTTATAAAGGTTGGGGCCGATGATCGCAGGGCCGCCTTCGTTCACCGAGTGGCAGATCACGCAGATGGTTTTGGCGAAGGCCTCGCCGGCCTTCGGATCGGCGTTGGCCAGCAACGGCTCCACCGGCGGCAACGCGGCCGACTTGGCGGCGGCGGGAGCGGCATTTTCGGTAACTTCCGGCAGCGGCACGGGGTTCGGCGACAAGGTGCGCAGAAAGGCGATCACGTTGGCCCGGGTTTGCGGGTCGGAAATGCCCGGGAAGGTCATCTTGGTGCCCGGCACATAGGCGGACGGCTTGGTCAGCCAGGCATCCAGATCCTCGTAGGTCCAGTTGCCCTGCTTGTTCTTCATCCCCTCCGAATAGGCGAAGCCGGCCATGTGGGCGTGCGGTCCGCCCACCACGTTGTAGAGGTTCGGCCCGATCACCGCCTTGCCGCCCTCGTTGAAGGAGTGGCAGACGCTGCAGATGCCTTTGGCGGCGAATGCCTGGCCGGCGGCGACGTCCGCCTTGGCGAGCCGCACGGCGATCGAGGCCACCGGCTCGGCCGGTCCGGCAGTCGGCGGCGGCGGGGGGGGGGCGGCTCGACGAGGATGGCCAGTTTCTTCGGTACCGACACGGGCACGACCAGATCACCGACCAACCCGGCGACGAAGAACGTTATGCCCGAGACCACGACCGCGGCGGGGATCTTGAGAAGGTCACGAATGTCCATGCTATGCTCTGTCGGCCGGAGGACGAACGAACGAAGGAAACCGGCGCCGGGTCGGGCCGGGTGGTTAAGACGGCTTCGTTGCATGCCGCACCGGCTGTGGCAACCCCCCCGAGTCGCGACGGCTGGCCCGCAAATGCGCTTGCGCCATGCAGCCGGCGATGGCACTGCCGGTGCGTCACGACCGGACGGGGCACCGAATGAAGCGGCGGAGGCCCCTGCAGCATGGCGGCACTTCAGCCGGAGCCGCGCCGGCGGCCGATCGAGGCGAGCGCGCAGAGCAGAAGGCCCAAAATATCGGCCATGAAAGCGCCGACGACCACGAACGCGCCGAGCGCAATAACGGCCAGAATCTCGGGCTCATAGCAGGCGAGGAAACTGGCCCATGCGGGCGGGAAGTCTTGCCAGATCCAGGGGACGCCGGTTTTGTACCATTGCGCGGCCAGCGGGTCCACTTCCACCTGACTGCCGCGGATGGTGGGGAAATCGCCGGCGTCGCTGATTTGCGTGGCGCCGCGATGCGTCTTGGCGATCGCCTCCAGCAGGGAATAAACCAGCCACGGATGCAGGCCCTTCTGCACCACCACGCCCACCGAGGCGGCGAGCAACGGCGTATCGTTGGGCGGGATGGCGTCGGCGATGTCATAGATGCCGCGCGGCAGCACCACCGGGCGCAGGAACGGCAGCTGGTTGGCGATGGCGTGCACCTCCTCGAACGGCACCAGGTGCAGCCCTGAATCGGTGGCCATTTCGTGGACCAGCTTGTTATCCGGGGCAAGCATGAAGACGGCGGCATCGAACTTCCCGGCGCGCAGCTCCCGCACGGCATCCATAAGCGGCATGAAGGTGAAGGACGTATTTTCCTCGGTGATGTCCATGAGTTCAAAGATGCGCAACGCGGCGCTGGCAGAGGCGCTCTTTCTCGGCGTGGTCACAATTTTGCGGCCGCGCAGATCGCTTATCACGCTGCGCCGGCCGAGCTCTGCGTTCGCGAAGATGAACAGCGGCTGCAACTGGACCAGGCCGATCATGGACACGTCCGCATCCCGGGCAGCGGGTAGGTCCTCGGCCACGAACCCGACCTGGATCGGCACACTGACGTCCGCGACGTCGTTCACGATGTCGAGCGTGTTGTTGTTGGTGATGATATGCAGATTGATGCCGCGTGCGGCGAGAAGCTCGCGGTATTTCACGGCGTTTTCATAGTAGCTGCCGCCGACGGGTCCGACCTCGATCGTCATCTCGTGCGGCGGCCTTGCATGCCACACGCCGGCCGCGATGACGGCGACGGCAAGGACGAATACCCCCAGCCGCAGGACCGGAAGCAGCCAGGTCGGGGCCGGGCGCGTCACGAGCGGAACCCGGATTTGGATGCCATCGACATCCGACAACGCATCCTCATGCTGCCCCTCCTCCTGAGTAACTCACTGGATTTTTGCCCAACCGCCGAAACCGAAGCAGACATGCGATGGCATGAAGCCGCCTGCCTGATCCGGGTTATGGCCTGGGCAAACCTGGCTAATGCTCCATTTCGGTCAGGCGATCCTGCACCCGCTCGATCGCCTGCATCACCATGGTCGTTTCCGGCCCCATGATTTCAGCCGACGGGGTCACGACCAGCGTGACGGACGGCAACGGGAAGAAGCTGATTTCCACCTTGCTGACCTGGTATCCTTGCGTCGCGCTGACATCGATGACGGTACGGACGATCCGGCGCTGGATGGCGGAGAGCACGCCGGGGCGCTGCTGCCAATCCCGGTACAGGGTCCGCTCAAGATACAGCAGATCGCCAGGGGACATCTCGCGGGCAATGCCGAAGGTCATGTCCGCACCGGGAATGATGCCGACCTTGGTCTCGAACGCCTTGATCTTGAAGCCGGCGATGTCCATCAACTTCGTCAGGTCAATGGATTGCGCCGTCGTGGGGGGATTCAGCTCACCATAGCTTACCCCGAACAGGTTCCAGGCGCTGCCGGCGGCGGAGGTGATCCAGTCGATGGCCGAACCCAGGCCGTAATATTCGCCGGCCTGCATCTCCAGCGCGGCGCGCTGGCTCTCGCGCGCATCGTCCGGCAGCGGCAGCATGCCGATGCTCGCCAGCAGGCCGCCCGGCCCGATCGTCGCCTCGCTGTCGGCCATGCGGATGATGCGGTTGACCGCCTCGTCCACGGCCGGGGGCGAGCCGGGTTGGCCACGCCTTGCATACAGCCAGAAGGACCCGGAGAGGCTGTAACTCCCGTCCACGATCGTCTCGGCGGTCGGTTGCACGCCGTCCATGGCAAGCGCCACGAGCGCACCGCCGGACCGCATGATGTCGATATACCCCACCATGCCCACCGTGCCCTCGGGCGCCTCCAGCAACTCCCGCACCGCCTGGTCGCGCGCGACCTCCCTGACCCGGTCGCTGCGTGTCGTGACGCAGCGGGCGGTCCGCGACGGAGCGCTGAAGATCAGCTTCACCATCGGTTCCGTACGGCATCCCGCCTCCAGCACCAGGAAGTCGAATAGCACCCGGTCGCCGGAGTTGCGGGGCGGCAGCTGGAAGCGGATATCCTGCGTCGGCAGCGACCGGTCGATGTCGGACCAGCGGATCGAGGCGTTGCGATGGAATTCGTCGCGGTACGGCACGTCGCGGGCCAGCGCGAGGTACACCTGCCGGGAGGTCAGTTGCGACAGCGCGCTGCCTTTGCGGACGGCAAGCACCAGGGCACCGCGGCCGAGTTCGACCTCGGCCAGACCCTGGACGTCGTTCTTGCCGCAGTTGCTGGCGCTGTCGGGGAAGATGCGGCGGCTGCTGAGCAGGATGTCGGGACCCCGCGCAGGGATGACCGTGCAGAACGCCAGGAACGCGTCGAGCGGGACGTTTTCGGTCACTTCGGGCCGCACCTGGGAACCAGCGGCTTCCTCAATGACCGGGATCAGCCCGTCGAAAATCCGCTTGCCGGCGCCGTACTCGACGATTTGCAGCGAGGAAGGCTCCGCTGCCGTTTGCGCCGCGGCGGAAGGGGCGTGGCCGAATGCGATGCCGCCCATGGCCACCAGCCCGGCAAGGGTCACCAACGCCCGGCGCCGGGCCCGCCCGGCAGCCGCCAACCATGTTGAGTCCGGTGCTGCAGTCGGCACGACCATATCCATCACCTCCGTCCCCCGTTCCATGGATGGCAATCCACGGTTGCCCGGCTTCGTTGGAGGGCATACTAGCCAAAACCGCGGCCGCGTCACGAGCCTGCATTATCCACCGCCGGGTGAATGAAATATGACCGAGTGACGTGCGCCAGCCGCCCGCAGCCGCGGCGGGAGCGGGGGTGGGCGGCTGCGGGGGGCGGCACGGCGGCTGGCCGTGCCCGCCGGCGCCCGTCCGGCGAGCATCGTCGCAAGCGATCCGGTACGCCGCAGCGCCCGCGTCAAGCCGTCCGTTGCTGCCGGTTCTCGCGGTCGATCCACGGGCACAGTTCGGCGGCACGCGCGGCCAGGTGTCGGCGCATCGCCATCGGCACCTGCCGATGAGACTTGGCACGCGGCAGCGGCAGTTCGGCGATCTGCCGGCCTTCGGGGTAAAGCGCCAAATGCTCGTCCCAGTTGTCGAAGCCCATGCGATCGACATTGTCCACGAAGGTTTCTGCCGGCACGCCCTCGGCCAGGATCAGCGCGTGGTCGGCCAGTTTCACGTGGTAGTATGTGTAGACGATGGGCACGTCCTCCTCGCGACGGATCGTGCTGCCGTTCACCAGCGCGCCGGCCTGGATCAGCACGCCGCCCACCAGCAGGGCGTGGTCGGGCGAGACCAGCAGGTCGCGCACCGGCATGTTCTCCTCCAGCGCGCCGGCGGTGATACGGATCGGCAGCACGCGCAGCGGGTCGGCGAAGACGCGCGAGACGGTCTGGCGGCCGATCCACAGGACGGGCTGCGCCTCGCCCTCGGCAGTGAGCACCGGATCGCCGATCGCCAGCGATTCCACCGCCTGCTCGCCGTTCGGCACGCGGTTCAGCGTGCCGCGGAGGAAGCAGGACACGTCATTCACCGTGATTTCGGTGCCGCCGGAAGTGTCCGTGAGAAGATGGAAAAACGCGCCCGTATAGTCGCCTGACAGGTTCTGGGTATAGGTCTGGGTTCCGACCGTGACGGTGAGGATGCCGGTGGCCGGATCGAGGCTTACGGTGCCGCCGTCGGCATACGTAAGATTGGTCAAATCGATCGCGCCGCCGGACTGCACATTCAGGGTGATGCCCGAGGCGAGTGGAGCGTCGAGCTGGAGCGTCGCGCCCGCGTCGACCTGGGCGATGCCGCTGCCGGTTGCACCTTGCGTCAGATCGAGCACACCGCCATTCGCCTCGATCAGGCCGTCATCGACCACCTGGGCGGCCACGACGCCATAGCCGAACAATTTGCCGGTGGCCTCGATCGTGATCGGCGGCGGATCGAGCGTGCCGCCGCCGAGCTGCAACACGCCGGAATCGTCGATCGCGTTCGCGGTGATGTAGTCGCGGCCGCCGAGCACGCGCAGGGCGCCGGTTGTGCCGATGCTGGTCAGCGTCGACTCGATCTGCTGGCCGCCGCTCACGACCTGCGACCCGGCCCCGTTCAGGGTGAGGTCGGCGTCGAGAGTCACGACGGTGGCTGTATTCCCGAAGTTGAGGTACGAGCCGGCGCCGACAACGTAGGTGCCGCCGGTCAGCGTATTGCCGCTTAGATTCGTGAAGGTTGTCGCCTCGATATAGACGGCGTCACCGTTACCGACAACGATCGAACCGTCATTGGTGAAATTCACATCGTTGATGGTGAGTTGCCCGCCCGCATAGGTGGCGTTGATCACGCCCTGGTTGTCGATCCCGTCCCCGGCGGCATAGGTAACGCTCGAGAATTCGGCGTACTGCCCGTCCTGGTTGACCGTCAGGTTTGGCCCCAGCGTCAGGACCGCGCCGGCGCCTGTCGTATCGTAATCGTAAAGAATATCAGGTGCCCCGGAGTCACTGTTGCCTATATTGAGGACGGCGTTGTCCAGCGTGAAATTATCCTGCGCAATCAGCTGGGCGCCATCGCCGGTCAGGTTGATCGTGCCTGCGCCGGAGCCGCCCGCACCCGTCATGGTCAGGCTGTCCGCAAGGAAGAGGGTCGCGTAAGTCAGGCTCATGTCGATCGTGCCTTGGTAGGTCACCCCGTCCAGCGTGCCATACTGACCTAGGAAATCCGAGCCGCCGGCCGCGATCGTGCCGCCGGTGATTGTGCCGCCGGTGATTGTGCCGGTCACCACCACCGTTGCGCCTGGCGCGATCGACAGGGTGGCACCGATATTGTCCAGCGTGCCGTCGACAGAGAGCGTCCCGCCGCTCGCGATGTTGAAGTTGGCCAGCTCCGCCGTGGTGTAGGTCCCCCCCATAGACACCGTTCCCCCGGTGTCGGCGCTGATCTGCCCCGTATTCGTCCAGAGATTGCTGTAGGCGTCGAGGAACAGAACGGAGCCGGCGCCGCTGACGCTGATCGAGCCGGTGTTGGTGAAGCTGCCGGATAGCAGGAACTCAAGCCGTTCACCGTTACCGACAACGATCGAACCGTCATTGGTGAAATTCACATCGTTGATGGTGAGTTGCCCGCCCCCATAAGTAGCGTTGATCACGCCCTGGTTGTCGATCCCGTCCCCGGAGTTGAAGTAATAACCGATGCCGCTGAACTGGCTGAACTGGAGGTACTTTCCCGTCTGGTTGACCGTCACGTTTGGCCCGAGCGTCAGGACCGCGCCGGCGCCTGTCGTATCGTCGTCGTAAAGAACTGCACCTCCCGAATAGTTGCCGTTACCTATGTTGACAACGGCATTGTACAGCGTAAAATTATTCAACGCATACACTGAGAACGGAACACCGGCCTGGGCAGCGGTCACGTTGATCGTGCCTGCGCCGGAGCCGCCCGCACCTGTCATGGTCAGGCTGTCAGCAAGGTAAAGCCCCTCCTCGCCGAAACTCACACTCACGTCGATCGTGCCCTTACAGGTCACCCCGTCCAGCGTGCCGCCAGCGAACAGAATCTCGCCACCATTGGCCGCGATCGTTCCGCCCACCACGGTGCCGCCCAGCAGATCAAGCGTGCCGGCATCCAGCGCCAGCAGCGACCCGACCGCCAGGGTGCCTTGGTCCCACACCAGGGCACCGGGGTTATCGATCGTCAGCGACTGGACCGCGACCGCAGTCGAAATCGTTATATCTCCTGGCGCGTTGATCAGCGCCGCGTCGCCGCTGCCCGGCTCATTGCCGCCCCAGTCGAAGTAATCCGTCCAGTCGCCAGTGATGCCGTTGCCCCAGGTGAACGTTGCCATATCGCCGTGCACTCCCTTTCGACCGGCGGCACAGCAAGGTCGTTCCCCTCACGGTACACTCAGGGAACGCAGACCATCCTGCTTTCCGCCCCCTTGGTGACATTGACTATTTTCTAACACATTGGTGGTGAAATTTCAATCAGCGACGCAATGTCCCGAGTCTAGATGGACGTGATCAAATTCTGGTGTGTATGTTTTGAGGTGAAATTATTACGGTATACGCTTCGATGACTGCAGAAGGCGGCGTCATCCGCCGAGGGAACTGGCGGAACGACAGGTTTCCGCAATAGCACCCAAATGCGTCAAATTCACGTGAAGCATCGCTCGCCCCGGGGCGCTACGTGCGGCTTCGTGTTGGCAACACCGCGACCGGCACGAACGGGGCGACGCGCGCGAGCCATTATTTACCTCGAAGGCGATCAGCGTCGGAACCGGGCTCGGCGACCTGAACATGGAATGCAGCCCGGGAAAGGGCTTCACGGTGAGGCTGTGGCTGCCCGCGGCTGGTTCCGGCAGTGGTCCCGCCGCGCCGGCACCGCAGGGAGAAGCGGACACATCAGCACCCGGAGCCGCCAATTCAGCGATGCCGCCCGGGTGATGCGGGTCGATCACGACGATCTGGTTCGGGAGACCGATGCGGCCTGCCGGGAGGACGAGGGCTTTCGCATTCTGGTCGCCGCGAACGGCGCCGAGGCTCTCGCCGTGGTCCCACACTTCAACGCGAAGACGGACGAAATAACGTTTCGATATGGCAACAATGCACTGGTGTTCTGCGACTCGAACAGGATGTTGCCGGTGTCGAGATCGCGCAGGCAGATGCGCCATTCGCCTTCCGGCAGGATCACCCGGCAGCCGAGGTTGAAATCGAAACGGATGCCCTTCGGTCCGTGTTGCGTGGGCTGTTCAGCCGGCGGCGGATAGGCCGGCCGCACAGGCGCGGCCGGCGTAACAAAGCTCGTGACGGAGCCATCCGCTCCCGCCGGCGGCACATCAGGACCACCCATATTCGGCATCTCAGGACAATGATCGGTGCGAAAATCGGCGCATTCAGACGTATTCACTCAGCAACCAGTTACCCATAATTTGATTTCAGACCAAATCACATGTCGCTGAGCGGCGGGATCGTCGCGGCGGATCGTCGGCTGCCCGGCGCGCGGATTATGCCACCCACCCGAAATGGGGAAACATCCATCCGAGGTCGTGCAGCACCATCGCGTTCATCTCGGGCGTGAGGGTCGATGTCCAGTCGCCGACGGTGCCCTTGCGGAAGAACGATCCGTTCTGCGCCACCCCGGCAGGGCGCCCTCCGGTCAAAGCCGAAAACGATGTCCGGGCGAGACAATCCACCACCACCTCGTTGCGGTCGGACACGCCAAGGAACCGGAACAGTTGCGCCAGCATCGCCGCCGGTGATTGTTGCAGCCCTTCGTAGGTGACCATCATATAGTCGGCCGGATGGGCCTCACCCAACGCAATCATGGCGCGTGCGCCTTCTCCCAGCGACGGCAGCGCGCTCCGGATGAAAGCTTTCCTGGCCGCGACGTCGTCCTCGCCCGGCACTGGCTTGTGGAAGAAATGCCAGGCCGAGGTCAGCACGTCGCGCGGGTCGCGCGCGATGGCGATGAGCTTCGCGCCCGGGAACAGGCGTTTCAATCGCGGAAAGAAGAAGACGTTCTCGGGTGTTTTCTCCCCAACCGCCAGGCAACGCCGCCCGGCGGTCTGCTGACGTAACGCCAGCAGGATGGCGGTGCCGATCAGGAACTCGGTGTCGTCTGGCTGGGGCAGAGGATAGCCGCCGGTATGGCGGAAAATCCCCGCGTTCTTGGCCTCAAGCGCCTGGCTCCGCTGCGCCATCATGGTTTCCAGCGGCAGCGCGATCTGGTTCCAGAACAAACCCTCGCCCTGGCACGAAACATCAGGATGGCAGTCGAGCATCTGCTGCAGCCATGTCGTTCCGGAACGCGGCGCACCGCCCACGAAGAACAACTGCTTCCCCGCCAGCCGGGTAAGCTCATCCTGACGCCCGGTCCAGCTTTCCAATGCCAGGGTCCTCGTTGCCACGGAACGCGTGCCCGTCCGGCGAGCATCGTAGCACGCGATCCGGTACGCCGCAGTGCCCGCTTCAGGCCGTGCGTCGCTGCCGGTCCTCGCGGTCGATCCACGGGCACAGTTCAGCGGCACGCGCGGCCAGGTGGCGGCGTATCGCCATCGGCACCTGCCGGTGCGAGCGGGCACGCGGCAGCGGCAACTCGGTAACCTCCCGGCCTTCGGGGTACAGCGCCAGATGCTCGTCCCAGTTGTCGAAGCCCATGCGATCGACCGTGTCCACGAAGGTCTCCGCCGGCACGCCCTCGGCCAGGATCAGCGCCTGGTCGGCCAGTTCCACGTGGTAGTAGGTCAGGATCGTCGGCACGTTCGCCTCGCGACGGATCGTGCTGCCGTTCACCAGCGCGCCGGCCTGGATCAGCACGCCGCACACCAGCAGGGCGTGGTCGGGCGAGACCAGCAGGTCGCGCACCGGCACATTCTCCTCCAGCGCGCCGGCGGTGATGCGGATCGGCAGCACGCGTAGAGGGTCCGCGAAGACGCGCGACACCGTCTGCCGGCCGATCCACAGCACCGGTTTCGCCTCGCCCTCGACGGTGAGCACCAGATCGCCGATCGCCAGCGACTCCACCGCCTGTTCGCCGTTCGGCACGCGGACCCGCGTGCCGGGCATGAAGCAGATCACCTCGGTGATATTCGTGCCGGTGCTGCCGTCCGCCGCGAGCGAGAACGTGTCGCCCACGAAACTCTGGGTCGGGTCGAGCTCGATGGCGAGCGCCCCCGCGCCGAGGCCGGTGATCAGCAGCACATTGTCGGCCAGCAGCGTGGTCTGCGCGCCCGACACGTAGGCTTCGTTGGCCAGGTCGATCCTGTCGGTGGCGGCGAAGCCGGAGATGGTCGCGCCCAGCATGGTCGTGCCGTCGATTTGCAGCGTGGCGCTGCCGCCGGCGAACACGATCGCCCCGCTGGCCACCGCGCCGGCCGCAAGTACGGCGCTGCCGCCGCTGCTCAGCACGATGCCACTCTCGATGCCGCCGGACTCCACGTCTTCGACGCCGCCCTTGTCCACCGTGGTGCTGATGGCCGTGCCGCCGGAGGAGACGATCTCGGTGCTGCCGGGGATCACCGTGGTGCTGACGGCCGAGCCGCCAGAGGCGACGATCTCGGTGCCGCCGCTGCCCAGATTGGTGCCGCTCGCCGTGCCGCCGGACAGAACGAGCGTCGCCAGTCCACCGCCGACGACGTACACCCCGCTCACGGTGGCGCCGCTGAACAGGACCTCGGAACCGCCAACGAACCTGGTGGAGATCGTGGTGGCGCCGCCATACACCTCCAGCGTGCCGCCGGAGTTCACCTTGGCGCCGCTCGCCGTCCCGCCGGAGGCGACGATCTCGGTACCGCCGGCGTTCACCGTGGTGCTGATGGCCGAGCCGCCGGAGGAGACGATCTCGGTGCCGCTGAGGTACACTGTGTCGTTGGTGGCCGAGCCGCCGGAGGCGACGATCTCGGTGCCGCCGCTGCTTATCCTGGTGCCGACGGCCGAGCCGCCGGAGGCGACGATCTCGGTGCCGCCGCTGTTGAGAGTGATGCCGCCCGCCGAGCCGCCGGACAGCACCAGCGTTGCCAGTCCACCGCCGGCGACGGTCGCCCCCGTCACGGAGGCGCCGCTGAACAGGACCTCGGAACCGCCGACGAAACTGGTCGCGGATACGAAGGCCCCGCCATACACATCCAGCGTGCCGCCGGCGTTCACGGTGGTGCTGACGGCCGAGCCGCCGGAGGCGACGATCTCGGTGCCGCCGGCGTTCACCGTGGCGCTGATCGCCGAGCCGCCGGACAGAACGAGCGTCGCCAGTCCACCGCCGGCGACGGTCGCCCCCGTCACGGAGACGCCGCTGAACAGGACCTCGGAACCGCCAACGAATGTCGTGGCGAGCGTGGTGGCGCCGGCATACACCTCCAGCGTGCCGCCGCTGCTCACCGTGGTGCTGACGGCCGAGCCGCCGGAGGCGACGATCTCGGTGCCGCCGGCATTCACCGTGGCGCTGATCGCCGAGCCGCCGGACAGAACGAGCGTTGCCAGTCCACCGCCGGCGACGCTCGCCCCCGTCACGGTGGCGCCGCTGAACAGGACCTCGGAACCGCCAACGAACCTGTTGGCGAGCGTGACGCCGCCGCCATACACCTCCAGCGTGCCGCCGCTGCTCACCGTGGTGCTGACGGCCGAGCCGCCGGAGGCGACGATCTCGGTGCCGCCGGCGTTCACCGTGGTGCTGATCGCCGAGCCGCCGGAGAACACGTCCAGATAGCCGCCGCCGCTGACCGTGGTGCTGACGGCGGAACCGCCGGACAACACCAGAACAGTGCCGCCGCTTTCCGCCGTCGTGCCGCTCGCCCGGCCGCCCGACGAAACCACTTCCAGACCGGGGGTGGTGATCGTGCCGCCACTGCTCAGGCTGCCGCCGATGACGAACTGCTCGGTCGTTCCGCCGGCGAACACCTCCACGCTCCGGCCGTCGTCGAAGGTCAGACCGCTGCTGGTCTGGAGGATGTTGACGCCGAGCGGCGCGATGCCCGACACCAGCGTGCCGCCGGAGCCGTCCGCCAGCACCGCGACGCCTTGCGGCGGTCCGGAGAACACCAGGGTTTCGCTGGTGCCGCCGGCGGTGACGGTCAGCAATTCGGTGCCCGCCGATGTCGCGGGGAAGCTGACCGTGGGCGCCGCGCCGGCGCTGTAGGGCAGGCCGGCCAGATCGATTTCGTCGTTGCCGAGACTGGCGATCGGGGTGGCGTAGGTGCCGCCGTTGCTCACCGGGGCATCGATTTTCAGCTTCGCGCCGGGCAGACCGGCGAAGGTGATGGGGCCGGACCCGGCGGTGCCGCCGGAGCCGATCTCCAGCGTGCCGGCGCGGATCGTGGTGCCGCCGGTGTAGGTGTTGGCTGCGGTCAGCAGCACGGTGCCGGCGTCGCCGATGAACACGCCGCCCTTGTTGCCGTCGCTCGGCACGGAGCCGTGCTCGTCGGCGATAACGCCGGAGATGGTGAGAGTCTGCCCGGCGGGGGTCGCCAGGGTGATGGTTTCGTTGCCCTGCAGGAAGATGCCGTCGCCGTAGGCCGAGCCGGCGGCGCCGCCGTTGCCGCCGTTGCCGCCGCTGACGCTGCCGGCGCTGAGGACGGATGACTCCTCGATGGTCAGCGAGCCGCCGGACTGGACGAAAATATCCCCGCCCGCCCCGAGCCCGCCGCCGCCACCGCCGCCACCGCCGCCGCCAGAGACGCCGCTGCCGCCCAAGCCGCCGACGCCGCCGCCGAAGCCACCGCGGCCGCCGCCGC
>CAIXDS010000196.1 GCA_903918195.1 uncultured Acetobacteraceae bacterium
CGGCGTGCGCAGGATGAAGCGCTTGCCGTCCTGCTCGGCCTCGATTTCCTGCAGCCGATCGAGATCGGCGAGCAGTTCGCGCCATTCGGGCTTCAGCCGCGCGGCGGCCAGCCGGTCCTCCAGTTCCTTGCGCACCACCAGCGCCAGGAAGCTGCAGAACACGTGACCACGGATTGCCTCGTCGGTCTGGTGATAGATCGGCCGCGTCTCCAGCAGGGCTTTGTGGGAGAGGAACATCTGCTCCACCACCAGGAGATCGCGGTAACGGAGCATCGCGTTGAGCGGATGCAGCCTTGTGTTGGTGCGTAGGATATAGAGTCCGTCGAAGCGGGCCTCGTCGGCGATGCGCTCCTCGTCGATGATGAAGTGCTGCTGGTCGGGCGTTTTCAGGTAGCGCCGATAAGCGCTGTTGCCGACCAGCGCCTTGTCGCCCTGCTTCAGCTTGGCGCGCAACGTGGTCAGCACCGCCTCGCGGGTGCGGGCCGCCTGTGCGGCCTCGACCAGGTTGCGGCAGACGATGTAGCGGCGGCCGTCGAGTTTTACCTCCTTGGCCTGCAGGTCGGCATCCGGCCGCCCCTTGTGGGGGATCACCAACGGCATGCTCGGCGCCGGGTCGGTCATGACGATCTCACGCACTTCCTTGGAGCTGCGCTCGCGCACGCCGAGGATGTATTCGAGACCGCGCTGCTCCAGGGCGGCGATGGTGGCCGCGCTGATCATGCCGCGATCGGCGACGACGCAGACGTGGCCGATGGCGAAGCGGCTGCGCAGGCGGTCGATCACCGGAATCAGCGTGGTGACATCGGCGGTGTTGCCGGGCCACATCTCCGAGCAGACCGGCCGGCCGTTCTGATCGACGATGATGGCGACGATCATCTGGTTCAGGTGTGGCCGATAATCCTTGGAATGGCCCCGCTCGCCGAGTTCAGCTCCCCCCTCGCCCTCGAAATACAGCGAGGTGGTGTCCATGAACACGACCGACAGGTCGGCGAACAGGTCGCGCCGACGGGCGAACAGCCGCTCCTCGACGAGATCCTTGATGCAGCGGGGCACCAGGGTGCGGTTGGTCTGCCCGGCTGGCGGCAATTCTTCGCCGAGCCAGGCCATGGCGCGATAGAGGTGATGCAGCTGCAGATCGCCGGCGCCGTCGATGCGGTAGTCGTCGCGCCACTGCTCGCAGGCGCGATCGGAGCCGGAGACCATCAGCCGGTGCAGCACGGTGAGGAAGACGGCGCGCTCGACGGGAAAAGCGAAGTCGCGATCAGCCAGCAACTCCTGCAGGACGGCGTCGCAGTGGGCGTCGCGCCACAGGCGCTCGAAAAGCAGCGGCGGGCCGATGCGCTTGCAGCCGAGTTGAGGAGCGCCGCTGTCGTCGAGGGGAGAGAGGATCATCGAGCGCTGTGCCAGACGGGCGGCGGAGCGGATCAGCCGGTCGAGATCGCCGCGGCGTTCGACCTCTTCCTTGCGTCCGAGGTTGCGGATGATGCGCTGCTTGACGTGGCCCTCCTCGCGGACGGTCTCGACCAGGTAGAGGTATGTGTAGGGGCCGATGCGCTTTTCGCGGACGAACATGGCTCTAGCATTCGCATATTCGCCGATTCGTCAAGTTTAAAAAGGGCTAAGTCCGCAGAATTTAGCACTA
>CAIXDS010000197.1 GCA_903918195.1 uncultured Acetobacteraceae bacterium
ATCGCCGCGCCGCGGCCGACGGTGCCCTCGTAGAGCGCGAACTCGATCTCGGCCGGTGGGCTGGCGGCGAGGATGTGCGACACCGAGGCCCAGGCGCGGGGGGAAGGGAACGCCTTCTCCGCCGGTTCGAACCGATGCAGCAGGTCCGGGCGCCAGCGCAGGAACGCCACCACCTCGGGCCGCAGGTCGGCCTGGCCCAGCGCCCAGCGTGACCAGTCATCAAGATCGGGCTCAAAGGTCAGGTGGACGAAGCGGTTGGCGAGGGCACTCGACATGCGCGACGTGACGGCGCGGTCGCCCTCGCGGTTGCCGGCGGCGAACACCGTCCAGCCATCGGGCAGCCGGTATTCACCGAGCGCCCGGTCCAGCACCAGCTGGTAGCAGGCGGCCTGGACGAGGGGCGGGGCGGCGTTCAGTTCGTCGAGGAACAGGATGCCGGCGCCATCCTCGGGCAGGAAGGCCGGCGTCGCCCACGCGGCCTTGCCCTGCTCAACGGTGGGCAGGCCGCGCAGATCGACCGGATCGAGCAGGATGGCGCGGATGTCGATCAGACGCACGCCCAGCGCCGCCGCCACCTGCGCCACCACCTGCGATTTGCCGACCCCGGGCGATCCCCACAGGAACGCAGGCTTCTGGATTTTCGCCAGAACACTGAGCGAGGATGCGACTTCGGACGGTTTCATGAGGGCCTCCATGACGGGCCGCCGGGAGCCTCTCTCCCGACCATTGCCCGTTCATGGCCCTCACTCAGCCCTCTCCCTCTCTGCGGTTCCGCCCGGCGCCGGCTTCCTCCTCCGCGATGAACTCCTGCAGGATGTCGTTGGTGGACTTGCCCTTGATGGCGTCGGCGGTGATGAGCATGACGCTGCCACCGAAGCCATCCGGCCGCATTTTTGAGCAGGTGAACGACGTGACCGCCGTGACGGTGCGGAGCGTCGCCGAGCGGCGCACGATGTCCTGGAGGATGAACTCCCAGGATGTGCCGCTGAGGTCGATTTCGATCTCGATCTCATCGGTGTCCATGTCGATGCGCTCGCCGACATAGCTGGTCGCCGTGCTGGCGATGGCGGCCGATGCCGCGAACGCGGCGCGCAGTGCGGCGGCGGGCACCAGGATGAGGTCGCTCGGGCCGAACTCCGCGTGAAAATACAGCGCGTCGCCGAAAGGGTCGGCCTGGAAGATGTTGGTCAGCAGCAGATATTCGAGCGCCGTCAGATCGGCATTCGGGATCGGCTGCTGAATGACGGTAGGTGACGCGTAATCGGCCATGTCCAGTCCCCACGATGGGCTGCCGGGAGCCTCTCTCCCGACCATCGCCCGTTCACGGCCCTCATTCAGTCCTCTCCCTCTCGCCGGCTGCCGCGCGGCACGATGCTGGCCGGAAAGGGGAAGCGCCGTCGCCAGCCTGGACTCTGGCGGGTGTTCTGGCCGTCGCCTCCCGCGTCATGCGATTGGAGCCCGCAGGGCCGAGACCCGCGGTGGCTCGGGGCCTTGGCCCAAAAGCGCGGCCCCTGCTCGGCGTGGCCCAAGCTGACGGTCATCAACCGCAACTGCCCGGAGCGACGAAACTCAGATATGCGCAGCTACGACGCTTCAGGACCGCAGAAGCGGCTCACCGTAGACGGACGAAAGGCCGCCCCGCCTGGGTAAGGGGCGGGGCGGGCGAGGGGCTACGCGGCGGCTGCCGGCCTCCCAACGGAACTGGGTACCCGCACACCGTCGATCCGCATCTCGATAAGGCCGACGCTTCGAAGGCGGTAGGTCTCCTTGAGATAGCGGATGGCCAAGCTCCGCTTTTTAATCTCGAAACTGTGCCAAGCGCCTCGGCGCGCAACTGGCTGCTTGAAGCCTCTGTTTGCGCCGAAGCGTCCCGCCCGAAAGTTCCAGCGGAGCAGCTCCCAGTGGGTTGTGTCGGGGTCCTCGCGGTCGGTCACCCGGACGTCTACCCAGAAGGGCACGCCGCCCGAAAGGAATGCGCCCATGGGCGACTGACGAAGGGGAAGTTGCAGTACGTTCGTCATACCTCGTTCTCCTAAAAACTGATGTGAACGAGGCCCCCGCGCCGAACCTGAACCACAAACCCTCGCCCACACCGGATGTGTGGAAAAAGGCTCAGTGGCTGCCTGTTGTATCAGGCGGTTCGGCTACCGCGCGGGGGACGCGGGCGGTTTCTAGTCGCGCGGCGCGCTAACGCACCCCGCGTGACGACCCTGGCGGAACAAATCTAAAGCCGGCGGCGGCGGAGTTCAAGGATGCTCGTCGGCGTCGCGTGTGTCGCCGATTCTGACCGCCGCCCCTTGCGTCATGCGATTGAAGCCCGCAGGGCCGAGACCCGCCTCTTCGCGGGGCTCGGGGCGAAGCCCGAAAAGCGCGGTGCCGCTTGCGGCAGACGCCCATAACAATCTGTCTCATCGGCATGGTAGGCATCCTGTGCGACACCGTGCCGCCTGATCACCGGCACCACCCCCATTCCGGCTGAGACCCTGAACGCATGAACGCCCCCCGCCCGACGCTGCCCAAACTGACGGTCAACCGCCAATTCATGCGGGAGTTCACCGCCGCGCCAGCACCCTGCCTGGGCCTTGGCCTGGTCGAAGTGGAAGACAGCCAGTGCGCGCTGGTGGCGCTGCACCTGGATCAGACGCTTCCGCCAGAGGTTTCCGCCGCCGGCTTCGCTTTCGGCCAAGCCCTGTTTGGCAATGCCGCCTGGGAAGTGGTCCATTTCGCATTCGAGTTTTACGGGTTCGCCACCTACAACGTGCTGATCAACCCGAGCGACCCGGTGGCACGGACGGTGCTGAGCACCATGGTCGAGACCGGCGACTACTTCTTCTTCGCGCTCACCGCGGACAACCGCGTGACCGCCTTCCGCTCGGCGATCGCGCCGGACAGTCTCGCTGGCCTCAAGGCCAACATGACCCGCATCCAGGAATCGACCACCAGCGATGCCCAGTACCACCAGGCGGTCTCGCAGTTCAGGAAACGCCCGGAGCCACCTGGAACTTTGCTCACCTGGGTCTGCCAGGAGGACACCGACTATCTCGATCTGACGCAAGACCCGCTGGTGCTGAACCCTGCCTGACTCGGCCTTCAATACTCTTCCATCCAGTGCGTAGGCCCAACGCCAAGCCGCCGGGCCAATCGCTTGATCTCGTCGATGCCATAGGGGCGGAGCGACGGGCGCCGTTTTCCTGCCGCCTCGGCCGCATCACAGGCTGCGTTCCACTCTTTGCCGCGTTGCAAGCGCAAGGCGCGCAAGGCATCGCCCAGCAGCGCCCGTTCCTCGTCACTCAGGCCCTCGATGGGCTCGCCCTTTGCCAAGATGTCGTCCTCCAGATCGACACGCCGGCTCGACAAGAGGATAGCGCGTCGGGCAACGGCTGCTGCCAGCCTCTGGCACGGCGCATTGCTGTACACGATCTTCTTTGCAACCTATTCGAAACGTTTTGACACTGCCGTAATACGGAATTAGATTGTCATTCAGCAACCGTTTTATACGCTAAACAACCATGAGTGGATGATAACGCAGCAGTCCAAAAATGTGCGTGTGCCAATCATCAATGCTCTGCTTATGTTTCGAAGGTGCGGAATGTCCATTCAGTTTTTGAACCGATTGGGAGAGATCAAGATCCGTCTGTCCGGTTTATTTGGCAGGCAGCGCGGCGCTTCCGGTATCGAGTACGGTATGCTGGTGGGGCTGATCGCGGTTGCGGTGCTGGCCGGTGTCGCCAGCAGCGGCACTTCGATTTCGGCATTGTTCGTCGCTGTGTGCAACAAGCTGAACACTGTCAGCGGCGGCGGCGGGACCTGTGCCGGCAGCGGCACGGGCGGCACGGGCGGTTCTGGCCCGGTTGCGGTCAATGGCGCCTGCGGTGCGGACAACGGGATCAGCGTGGCGTCAACGCCTTCAGGCGTTGCGGCGTGCGCCACGGGCACACTCACCGGCCTGAGCGGCAGCGGGCCATGGTCCTGGACCTGTGCGGGCAGCAATGGTGGCAGCAGTTCCGGCGCCTGCACCGCGTCGATCAATACCTGCGCCGGCCTTCCCGCCGGGTCAGCCTGCACCATGACCGAAAGCGGCACGGCGCAGCCTGTCATCGTGGTAACGACCAACCTGATCTATGCGTGGCCGAGCGATCAAACCGCCAGCTGGAATGATGGAACGAGCAACTGGGGTCAGGTTCTCAGTGACGCCACCACAACAACTTCCACAGCAGATGGGTACATGAACGGCCAGAGCGACACCAACACGCTGGTGGCCGCGACGGTTCCGGTTTCCGGCGGCCATTATCAGGCGGCGACGATGTGCCGGGCGCATGGGCCGGACTGGTATCTACCGGCGCAGGGCGAGTTGGTGGCAATGCTGGGCGAGAACGGCACAGGATCGTTGTCCTTCAACTCAACCGGGTCTGACCCTGCGGGCTACTACTGGTCCGCGTCTGAGTACAATAACGGCCACGCGTGGTTCGGGTACTACTCCGGTGGCTGGCTGAGCTACCCCATCGGCAAGGTCAATTCCCTGTCGGTCCGGTGTGTCAGGAGATGAACCATTTAATCATTTAATCATTTCTCTGTTGTTTTCTCCTCTTCTTTGAAAGCTCGCGCGGAGCGCGACGGCTTTTTTTTGGAAAGGAAGATGATGGCTCAATATCAGCATCTTCCAATCTACAAGTTGACGTATGATCTGCTGTTGCGGATTATGGTGGCAACCAATGACTTTCCGCGTGAGTATAAGTACACTTTGGGTCAGCAGATGAAAGACGAGGTGATGCAATTGATCATCTGCATCTATCGCGCCAACAGTGTTCCCGACCGGCGCGCGCATATCAGCGCGATCCTGGAGCGGATTCAGGTAATCCAGGTGATGATGCGTCTCGCCCATGATCTGCACGTCCTGGCGCGGGGCCATTATGTGGGTATGGTGGAAATGACCGACAGTCTGGCGCGGCAGGCGCAAGGCTGGCTCAAAAGTTCGGGAAAGGGGCAGCCGGAACGGGTATAGGCCACGGCCTTACCCGGAGAGCGTTTTCATCTCGGAGGGCGGCGGTTGGCTGCACTCATCAGGCAGCCAACCAGAGAAGAGGGGCTTCGCGGCTCCGAAGCCGGCTGCGGTGAGCATTCGCCACAACCGTGCATGAGACCGTCCCTACTGGTCTGCGTCTGAGTACCATGCGAACGCACCAAACCGGATAACAACTCCCCGGTCCGTCAGGCCAGCCCTCCGCAGTCCCCATCCGTGGCATTCGATGTCAATATGTCAGATTGATAGCCATGAAATATTGACATTGTCAGGTCGTGCGCCCATCCTATGCGGCAGGAGGGCTCCCATGAGCGATGGTCCGTACCGAACCCTGCCGATGCCCAAGCCCTGGAAGACCCTCGCCAAATGCGCCGATCTGGCGGGGTTCTCGGCCGAGAACGTGCAAGGCGCGGTGTGCCCGGCACTCAGCGCCGATTGGCACGCGGGGGTGCCAGATGGGCTGGTCCGGCAACTGCGGACGGTGCTGGACGGGGGCACGACCGGCACGCTGTTCCCTGAACAGCGCGTGCAGGACCTCGGCGTGCTGCGGGGCAAGGCCCCGTCGCCCATGGCGGCGCTGCTCATCGACTGCGCGGGCCAGGCGCTCGCCGACGGCTTTGACGGCGATGCAGCGCTGCGCGCTGCCACCGAGGCGGCACTGCGCGAGCGGGCGCTGGCGGGCGCACGGCAAGTGGAGGAGCACTACCGTCGGCGCGTCGATGCGGACAGAACCGACAATGTCAGGTGCCGGTTGGAAGCGGCGATCGGCACCGCCCCGATCGCGCGGCTGGCGGGCGAACTCCTCGGTGAGCAGCCGCGCGCGGTGAGCCGGGCGCCGGCCAAGCACGACGGCCTGGATGAGGGGGTGCCGCTGTGACCCTGTATGCATCCCCCGCCGACGGCGCGGCGCCGGTGCGCGTCGATGTGGTCGAGGCCGGCCGCAGCGCCCGGCGCGACACCCTGTGCTGCGAGATCGGCCGGAACATCAAGTTCTCGACCGCCGGGCTGGAAAGCTGGTTCTTCGCCGATTCGAACCCGGCAGTCTTCGACCTGCTGGTAGTCGCCGCTGCCGTGGAATTCTGCGACAAGCTCAAGGCCCGCCCCGTCCATGGCTGGAGCCGCAGCTTCAAACTGCGGATTCCGGCTCATGACCTGACGCTCTGGCGCCAGCCGCGTGTCGATGAAGCCCTGACCGGCGCGCTCAATTTCCTGACCGGCGACCAGTGGGACATCGAGTTCGTGGCACGGAAGGCACCGGCGGAACGGGGCGGTCAGCAGCCGCTGCGCCTGGAGCCCGGCATCAGCATTGTGATGCCGTATAGCGGCGGTCTCGATTCCCGCGCGGTCGCGGCTCTGTTCGATGCCGAGCACCGGCAAAGGCTGGTGCGCGTCCATCTCGGTAGCGCCGGCTCTGAAGCGAAGCGCCTTGGCAAGGCGCACCAGCCCTTCGCCACGGTTCCCTATCGTGTCCCCATGGGCGATCGGCGTGCCCGCGAAACCAGCGCCCGCTCGCGCGGCTTCAAGTTCGCGGCCATCACCGGGGTAGCGGCTTCTCTCGCCAAGGCCAGCGAGATCATCGTTTCGGAAAGCGGGCAGGGCGCGCTGGGGCCAATTCTGGCGGTATCAGGCCAAGCTTATGCCGACTACCGCAGCTATCCCGCCTTCACCGCGCGCATGGAAGAGCTGTTGGCGCTGGTGCTGGGGCACCGGCCGCACTACCGGTTTCCCCGCCTGTGGCACACCAAGGGCGAGACGCTGGCGGAGTGGGCCGGCGTGATGAACGACGGCGAACGCTGGTGGACGGGCCGATCGTGCTGGCAAGGATCACGGCAGGTCGCCATCGATCACACGCGGCGGCAATGCGGCGTCTGCGCCGCCTGCCTGCTGCGCCGGCTGAGTGTCCATGCCGCGGGGCTTGAAGAGCCGGCGAGCGGCTATGTGTGGGAAGACCTGCGGGCACCGCATTTCGAAAACAGCGCGGTCGCTGGCGCCGGCGACCCAACCGGGGCCATGCACGAGTATATGATCGCCGGCGTCCTGCATCTCGACCAGATCGCGGGGATGGCCGGATCGGCTCTCCATGAACCGGTGATCAGCCGTATCTCAGGAGAACTTGCCTCGCTGCTGAAGCAGCCCCGTGGCGAGGCAAAAGCCCGGCTGCAGGGCATGCTGCAGCGGCATCGGGCAGAATGGCTGGCGTTTCTCGATTCACTCGGACCGGACTCTTTCGTGACCAAACAAGCATCGTGCCGACCATGAGCACCACCCTCGATACCCTGTCGCCCACCGAACTCGGAGAACGGCTGCGCACCGCGCGCGAAAGCGCCAAAGTCACTCAGGCCGCTGCCGCCGGCGCGCTGGACGTGGCCCGGACCACCATCGTGGCCATGGAGCAGGGCCAGCGCCGCGTGAAACTCGACGAGTTGCAGAAACTGGCGAAGCTGTACGGCACCTCGCTCAATGCGTTGCTGCGCATGGAGGCGGTGCATGTCGATCTGAAGCCGCAGTTCCGCCAGGCCGGCGACAGCGGCGATGCCGAGATCGACGATGCCGTCGAGCTGATGACCCGGCTGGTCAAGGCAGAAGTCGAACTCGAGAATCTCCTGGGCGTGCAGCGGGCGCGCAACTACCCGCCGGAGCGTCCGCTGCGGGCGGGCGATGTCATCCTCCAGGCCGAGCAGGATGCGGCGCGGCTGCGGCACTGGCTGGGGCTGGGCATCGCGCCGGCCAAGGATCTGCCCTCGCTATTGGAACTGGATCTGGGGATCAGGGTCTATGTGCGGCGGCTGGCACCGAAGATTTCCGGTCTGTACGCCTATGACGAAGCGGTTGGTGCCTGCATCATGCTCAACGCCAGCCATCGGCGCAGCCGGAGAACCCAGTCTGCGGCGCATGAATTGGGGCATTTCGTCGCGACCCGCCGGGCAGCGGATGCTTTCCAGGACGAGGCACCCGACGCTGCCCGCGAAGAAAAGTACGCCAACGCCTTCGGCCGCGCGTTCCTGACTCCACCCGAAGCCGTACAGGCGGCGTTCAAGGACGTCACCGCCGGCGCATCACAACTTTCCCGCCGGCATGTTATTCTGCTAGCGCATATGTTCGACGTCTCGCGCGAAGCCATGGTGCGCAGGCTGGAGGAGCTTGGCCTGCTCAAGCCGGGAAGCTGGGACTGGTTCCAGACCAATGGCGGCATCACCGACGAGCAGGCCCGGCAGGTGCTGGGAGAGGAGCGGGAACTGGACCCGGCCAAAATGGACGCCGATCAGCCAATCTCGTTCCGGCTTGCTCTTCTGGCCGGTGAAGCGTGGCGGCGCGAACTGTTGAGCGAGGCGCAGCTCGCCCGGCTGCTGCTGATCGACCGGATCGAGGTGCGCAAGCTGATCGACCAGTTCGAGAGCGAGGGAGAGGTTGCCGATGCGGCTCCCGAACTCCGCGCCTGATCCTGGCACGGTGCTGGTCGCCGACACCAGCTTCTGGATCAACCTCGCCGCAACGGAGTGCCCGGCAGAAATCCTGCACGCGCTGGCCGCGCCTGTAATCCTCGCGGAGGCTGCGCTGGATGACCTGAGGCGCGGGCAGGCACGGGGCTGGCAGTCGGTAGAGGTGGTCGAGACGCTGCTGGCCGCGGGTCATACCCGGGTCGAAGCGCTGCCGTCCTCGGCTCTCCCAGCTTTTGCCGGGCTGGTCGCGGGCGAGGCGGCCGACACGCTCGACGACGGTGAGGCGGCGACGCTCGCCCTGGCGCAGGCCATCGGTGGCATCGCAATCATTGATGAAAAGAAAGGGCGCCGGCTGTCGGCGGCACGCTTCCCCGCGCTGCCGCTGACGTACACGGTGGAACTGCTGCTGTCGTCCACCGTGGGAGGCTTTCTCGGGCAACCGAGGCTCAACGAGGCGATCTTCGCCGCGCTCAATGTTGCCCGCATGCGGGTGCCGGCCGAGATGCTCGCGGCCGTCATCGGGCACATCGGCCCTGAGCGGGCAAAGCTATGCCCCAGCCTGCCGCTCCGCAGCCGGATGCCGCCGGCGATCAACGCCGGCGCGCAAGCCGGCGGAACAGAACGTTAAGGTAGCGACTACGCCAAACGGCTCCACCGATTTTTTAGAGAGGCGTCACGCTGGAAACATTGGCACCATCCCGCCCGGTCACGTCGCGCTCGGACGGTGGCCAGAAGAAGAACCTCTGCCACTTCGGCGGCATGCCGTTCCAGCTTGGTGGGACATCGTAATCGGCAAAGAGATCCCAGTTGCGCCCGCCATGGAATCGGCTTGCACAGTTGGTCAGTTCCCGGAAAGCGTGGCGATGTGCGACCATGCCATTTCCGATGCTGAGATGCGAAACGTAAAACTTGACCGACGCTACCCGGCCGGTCGAGGCCAGAAACTCACGACCAACCTTGATCATGGCGTGGGCCATAGCGGGGTTCTCGATCCAGCTTTGGGGCACCTTGATAAAGATGATCCCCGGACGATCATCAGGCAGTTGTGCACGGGCCTTCTTCATCGAGTTGCGCAGGCTGTCGGGGTTGATCGCTGTGCTCTCGAACTTGCACTTTGCGTCGGCCGGCACCTTCAGCCCGTCGGGATAGGTAATCTCGAAATCGTAATCAGCCCCCTTCACCATCTGCGGTTCGACGAAGCGGAACGGGATGTCATGGATGTAGAGGAATCGGCCGAAATCCAGTTCTGCGCAGGTCGATTCGATTTTCTCGGCGCCGCCCTTCATCTGCCGGATGCAGGCATCAAACCCTTCAATGTGCTGAAGGTTGAATAGATTCTCGGCAAGCTCAACGACTCGGAAGACGGTCGCCTCCCGCCGCTGATCGGACGAGAAGTCCAGGTTCAGGAAACCGGGCTTCGACACGTCATGCCGAATATGAGCAGCGAACCAATCGCGGCCGAAGCAGTGCGCGATGACGGCGTTCGCGGCCCCGATCACCCGACCGCCCGCGTCCTTCCGCATCTCGTCTGGAAGATTCGCGACCACGCGATGAAGGTCTTCAACCGAGAGACGCAGGACACCTTGGCCATTCGGGGATATGCTGGGCATGGACACGGGGTCAGATCACGATCCGCTCAACTTCATCGAGCGTGATCTCGTCGCCGGTGCGGTCATAGAGCTTGGTGGTGCGCGGGCTCTCGTGCGCTGCCATGGCCTGGGCCTTCTCCAGGGTGCCGCCGTTTTCAAGATAGGCGGTGATCCCGGTGGCCCTGAAGGTATGGCAGCCGATGTGAACCTCCATGCCGGCCTGGGCGGCGCGGCGCTGGATCATGCGGTAGGCATCGATCCGGTTCATCGCCGTGGCGGTGAGCTTGCCGGTGCGGCGGGCAGCGGAGCGGAACAGGGGGCTTTTGCCCTCATCGCCAATCTCTGCGGCTTCAATATAAGCGTCGAGGAAAGCTTCGAGCTTGTGGTGCGCCGGCATCTCGTGGCGCTTGCCGCCTTTTTCATGCAGGCGCACCCACCAGCGCTTGCCGTTGGCGAAATAGTCCTCGACCCGCATGGCGACGACGGCGCCGACGCGGGCAAGGGCAAAGGTCATCACCGCAATCAGCGCCCGGTCGCGCAGGCCGATCAGGGTAGTGGTGTCGATGCTCTCGATCAGCGCCCCGGCCTGTTCGGTGGTCAGCACCGGCGTCTTGCCGCGCTTGACCACATGCTTAGGGCCGCGCACGGCATGGGCGGGGTTGGTGGCAAGGGCGCCGCCGGCGACCAGCCAGTCGAGCAGCATGCGGATGGCGGCGAGGTGCTGCTTGACCGTCGGCTTCTCAAAATCCTTCCCCAGGCCCTCGACATAGGCGGCGACGTGAAGCGGTTCGATGTCGGCGAGCTCGCCGAGATGGTGGCGCTCGCACCAGGCGAAGAACCGGCCGGCGGCGTGCAGGTAGGCCGTCCGTGTGTTCCGGTTGCGGATGGTGACGGCGAAGAATTCCAGGAAGCGCCGGGTGGCGTGCTCGCCGGCGTCGGCGATGATCCCGGGCACAACGACGCTGGCCGACAGCCCGGCGACGGGTCCGTGGGGTGTGGCGACGGTCAGCGCGCGGGCGGGTTCGGAGGGTTCCTCGGGCATGGCCCGGGTGTAACATAAAGGACATTATGTTACACCATTTTTGTCGGCATCTGTCAGGCGTCAGTGCCGTCTTCGGTCTCGTCAATCTCTCAAGAGTTCGGCGGCCAGTCCGGTGACCGTGCCGATAGCGTCGTCGAATTTCCACCTGTCACCATAGACCATTGCGGCAACGAAGTCATCGTAGCGTTGGCGGTAGACCGGGTCGGCTTGCAGCGCCTGGACCGTCTTGCGGGTCTCGCCGGCAGTGTCGGCAGCATAGGCCGGGTGTTGGTTGCGAAACTCCTCTGCATCCGTGGCGGCAGCGGCGCGGGCGAGCCGTGCGATCTGGTCGGGATCGATGTGTTGGCGCAGGACATGCAGGTCGTAGATATGCCGGACCAGCGTCGGGTCCGGATCGCGGCTCACCCCGGCCCGCTCCGCGGCGATGCGGCGCGTGAGCGAGACGAGCTTCTCGGCGGCGGTTTCAGTGAGACTGACGCAGGCGATTGCGGCCACCTCCGGCGTGCGGCCGAGTGCCTCGGCGACAAAGGAACTGACCGGCAGCATGACGGCGGGCAGCCGGAGTTCGGCATAGGTCAGTTCGACCTGGATGGTCGGACGAAGCCCCTGACCAACTCTGTCAGCGTTCTCGTATGGGATCTGCCAGATCGTGTAGCGGTTTTCGTTCTTCGAGCGGTGTGCAGGAACGGCAGGGTCGAAAACGAAGCCGGCGTCCCCGAGAGCGGCCGTGACGAGATTGCGCAAGCTGCCGAGCTGCTGGCGCAACCGAGTGCGGCCGACCGGGGCTGGCGCCAGCGGCACGACCTTGAAATCCACATCTTCCGACATGCGCCCAATCACTTTGTGGGCGCGCGCCAGCGCTGTGCCGCCGGCGAACACGAGCCGGAACGGCGCGGCGTCGAGCGCGGCAATGGTGCGGATCGCCCGGACGACGTGGAAATCCTTCTCAACCGGCGGCGTCCCGATCAGCCCGAAGAAATCGGCGACGGGCCGGAGATTGGCGGGCAGATCATCGTTCAAACGCGAGCTCCATCGTCTTGTAGCGGAGCTTGCGGCTGATGCGGGTGCCGGGCCGGAGACGCACGCGCGCCGTCATCGGCACCTGGGTGCTGCGGCCTTCGTTGTAGTCCCGCTCGGCGCTCGTCGGTCCCCAGCCCACCTTGAGCTTGTCGAGCACCTGGCGCGACACCGAGCCGAACCCATCACCGGCCAGCATCGGCTTCTGCGTGATCGGGGAGATTTCCGCGCGGGCATAGGCGCCGTAGCCGAGGCGGATCAGCTTGCCTGCCTCGGTCAGCTCGCGCAGGGCGCGCAGCACCTGCCGCTCACCGCCGAGATCGGTGAACTCACGGGTCAGGAAGGCATCGTCGCCCCGCTCGGCGATCCGCGCTTCCACTTTCTCCCGCAAAGTCAGCCGGCGGCGCATGGGACTCCTTCCTACAAAAACCTGACTCAGTGTATATGCAAAAACCTGACAAACGCAAGAGAACTCGTCTTTTATCAGAAGGTTATATAGCTGACCGGAAAGGGGCCTGATTGCGCACCACCTACCCTGTTGGGGGGCCGGCAGTTTGTCGGTGCTGATGGCGTCTGGTCAGCCGCCCTTGCGAGGACGCAGCTGCGTCACCGGCGGCGGCTGGTCCGGCAGCGGCGTCCACCCGGCGATGGTCCGGGCGCAAGCCCGCGCCTTGGCGTTGTCGGTGACCCCGGGGAACCGTCGGCGCAACTCGATGGCAGCCGACAGCTCGCCTTCCTGATCGAAGACAGCGCGGATCGCAGCAGCATCGGCCTCGGTGACGACGAACATTCAATGAGCATGGGGACGCGCGCCGCCGCCGGCAAGCGCGGCGTGCCGATCGCGCACCTTGTTGGTCGCACGATGGCGCGGGCACCGTTTTCCTGCCACCTCGGCCGTGCCACAAGCCGCATTCCAGGCTTTGCTGCGGCATCGGCGCAAGATGCGCAATGCCTCCCCCAGCAGCGCCCGCGATGGATCCTGGCTTACCCACCCCGCATCCCACTCAGGCCAGCAACCGCGCGAGGGCCTCGGACTGCTCAATGAACTTCCGGGCATTGGTCTTTTGCAGCCGTTCCAGGTTGTGCAGTTTCCAACGGATGCCGGGGAGATGTTCCAAATGCGCCAGCCCCAACAACGACCATTCCGGCTGGTTAGCGACGAGTGAAAGCAGGAATCGGCGCTCGTCAGCGTCCAGACCTTGCTGCAGTTCGCGCACCAGGCGTTCACGCGCGGCCAGCAATTCCGCCAGCGCCACGGGTTCGACGGTCATGCCTTTGAAGTTGCGTTCATAGTCCTGGCTGACGTCGCGCAGCGACGGAAACAGGATCTCATGGACCGGCCGGTTGTGGCAGGCCAGATAGACGACGAACGCCCGGCGGATGCCAGGGGTGAGTCCTTCGTGCGCGAAGAGCTGCATCACGTCGAACAGATCACGAGGATGCTGCCGGTCCATGGCGGCAACCAGCTTGCCGCCGTACATGTCCTCCAGTGACACCACCGGGATTTCGAGATCGGCCAGCAGCGTTTCGCGGGCATTGGCGGTCAGCGAAGCCATGCGAACCGGAAAGACCGTGCCACGCATTACGAAGTTGACTTCGATCTTGACCTCGATGCCGCCACGCCGCACCAGCAGCTTGGTCTCGCCGGCATCCACCGTGGCCGGCACGTAAGTCTGGAAGCCGCGCTGGCTGAGGCGTGCGGCGGATTGCCGGATTGCCTCGTTGATGCGCTGAAGCGCCTGGTCACGGGGTGGGGCATAGTCGGGGAAGATCAGATCGAGATCGACCGACAGCCGCGGCATGTCGCGAACGAACAGGTTGATCGCGCTGCCGCCCTTGAGCGCGAAGATCCCATCGACGAAGACGAAGGGCGCCACCTGCGTCAGCAGGCGCGCGGTGTCGAGGTAGAGCTGGTTCATGGTTTCAGCACCAGCAGACCGTCGGCGGAGCGGGACACCCAGGGCCGGTCGCTGCCGGTCGGAAGTTGCGCGGGATCGAGCCGGGCGGCCCAAGGCAGCGCGCGTTCGCGGCCAAGCTGCAGGCACAGCCGCACGGTCTTCACGCTGGTGCAGCGCTGGAGCAGGTCGCGCAACACGTCGCCACGCAGGCTGTAGGTGCTCTCCACCAGTTCACGCGCCTCCTGAAGCGGCTGGCGCACGCCAACCTCGCTCAGCACCTCCAGCAGCGCGCGCTCCGGCGCCGCGACCTGGGGAGCACCTTCGCGCTTCTCGAACGCGCCGACGTGGAGCAGCGCATTGGGCTGCTCGTCGAACAGCCGCTTACGGTGGTATTCAGCCGGGAACCGCAGGGTAAACCATTCGGGCAGGCGCCCCGCCGCCCAGCCATAGAGGTGCAGAACCGGCTGCTGGGATAGGTAGTGGCGCACGCCATACCAATCGAGCGCGGTCTTGCCGCCGACGTGCAGCCCTTCGAACCGGCGTTGCAGCAGGACCAGGCAGGCGTTCAGGGTGAGCGTGTCGTTCGGCCGGCAATAGACGCCGCGCGCCAGCCGGCTGAGCCAGCCGGCGCGGACATAGTGGACGGCGAGGTCGGCCGAGACCCCCCGGGCTGCCAAGTCCTCGGAGGTCAGCGGCGTCCCCGGCGCCAGGCTGGTGTAGAGGGAATTTAGCTTGTTTCGTTGGGTCGTAGCCATACTACGACAATAGCAACAAACCCAAGCAAGCGCTAGATTTAATGCGTAGTGCCCGGTCGTAGTTTGGCTACGATCAGACCGTCTTTTTCAAATGTCGCCATCGGGGCGACGGATTAAGCTTGGATCAGGGGTCCTGTTCGCCCGCGACAGCCACGGTGGACACCGCCGGCAGGAAGCGTGCCAGCCGGTGACATCCTCGGCTTTTCGCTTGACGACACGGCGTTATCGGTTGACGGGGCGCCGGTTTTAGGTTTACGTTTTTGCCATATCACTTTACGGGCAAGCCGAAGAGATGACATGTCTGTGCCACCTGACGATCTGATTGAACTGGTCGATGCCGCTCTTTCGGCGGACTACACGCGCGTGCGCCGGATCGGCAGCAAGCTCGCAAAACTTCTGAACACCGATAATGAGGAAGCTGCCCGCCGGCTGCGGACGCTAATCCGCCAGCGTGGAGTGCCATTGCGCGCGTCCGGTTACGCCGAATCACTGCCGGTCGATAGCAAGTCCCGCCTTCCCCTGGTTGAGGAACAGGCTTGGCCAACCACGCCCGCATTTCTTGACCGGAGCGGCAAAGCGGTCATTTCGGGGTTTCTTGAGGACGTTCGGAACGTTGATCTCTTGACCGCAAAGGGAATTGCAACGCGCCTAGGCATCCTGCTGGCCGGGCCACCGGGCACCGGCAAGACGCTGTTGGCGGGTCATATCGCAGCCCAACTCGGACGACCTCTTTATATCGTCAGGCTGGACTCAGTGATCTCATCCCTGCTCGGTGACACCGCCAAGAATGTCCGCAGCGTCTTCGATTTCGTGCCGGCACGAGATGGGGTGCTGTTTCTCGACGAGATAGATGCCGTCGCCAAGCTGCGCGATGACCAACATGAGCTGGGCGAATTGAAGCGCGTGGTCAACACCGTGATCCAGGGGCTGGATTCCCTCGATGATCGAGCCATCGTGGTAGCAGCGACCAACCATCCGCAGTTGCTCGATCCTGCCATATGGCGACGCTTTCCCTACAAGATTGAGCTTGGGCTACCTGATGCCGCGGTGCGCGAAGATCTGTGGCGGCATTTCCTCATGGAAGACGACGCCGGTTCGCCGCTACCGCCGCTTTTGGCGCGGATTTCGTCCGGTCTCAGCGGCGCTGACATCCAGAACATCGCCCTGTCGGCGCGTCGCAACGCGGTGTTTGAAGGCCTGCCTCTCGATGCCGGTAGCGTCGCCTGGGCGGCAGTTGAGACCGCCGCCGGACGGCTGTCATTGTCGGAGCGAGGCGGTTTGAGCAGTGAGCGCAAGCGCAGCCTTTCGATCAGCATGGTCCGAGAGCGCGGCCTTTCAGGGGCCGACGCGGCCCGACTGCTAGGCGTCACCAGACAGGCCGTTTCGGCATGGCTGAAGGAGGACGGTCATGGCGAAGGATGACCGCGGCAACCCGCCGCTTCTTAATCCGGTCCTGGAGCTACGCAAGGACCCGCTACCGCAGCGGGCACAGGGCGGCGGCGTCGGAAAGAAGGATATTGTCCACGAGAGATTGCAGGCGCAGCGTGATGCCTTGGCCAGCGCCGTGGAAGCTATTGCCGCTGACTCACGACCCGTCGTCGCACATGGAGGGCGCCTCCATCTCGTGGCGCGGATGTTCGCCGATTCATACGCCCCGAGCAAAACACCGACAGGGCTTGTGGATGATCGCTTTGACTGTCGCCTCGTGGCGCCGGTGCGAGGCGGCTATCTGATCGAAGCGGCGACGGCAAAGCTGCGTTTCTGGGCAAACTATCTGCGCACTGCCGTTTCGATTGAGGCGATGGTAGCCATCTCGCGCGTTGCCGAAATTCGCGGTATCATGTAGTAGCTGCCACCAGTAGACGGTTCGGTTGCGGAAGCATGCCGTCTACCATCTCTTTCGTTGGCTTTCAGAAGGGGAGCGGGGATGGCCGAGCTGCATGTGATCGCCACGTTGCGTGAAAAGCGATCGG
>CAIXDS010000198.1 GCA_903918195.1 uncultured Acetobacteraceae bacterium
CAACTGCTTCCGCGCATGCGAAAGCCGCGTGAACCTTGGTCGCGCCAAGCGCGACGATCAAAGCTGACATGGCAGTAAATCCGCGGGATCGTCCGTAACCTGTTGAAATCTGGCTTGGAAAAATGAGGGGATGGCTGAGGGCACCAACAACTTGCGCCGCTGGTAATGGCGGGGCGCCTGCTCCTGACCGGCCTGGCCAATCCGTCAACCGAGTGTGTTAAGTGCGATCGGACGATCATGGCGGGGTAGGCCGAAGATTCTGCCGAATCCATTTGGCGAACTCCGCCTCGCTGATCGTCCCGCCGGCGAGGCCCTCCATCGTCAGCACGCACTCGGCGCCGCCGGCGACCAGGGCGGCGCCGTTGAGCAGCAGGAACGTTTCGACGGACACGAACCCGGTCCGCTTGTTACCATCCACAAAAGGGTGGTTCCTGGCCAGCCCGTAGCGAAGGCTGGCAGCGAGCGACGCCAGATCGGGATCGCCATAGGCGGCGAGGTTCCGCGGGCGGTCGATGGCACTGGCCAGCAGGCCGGCGTCCCGAATCCCCTCGCTGCCGCCGTGCCAGGCGATCTGCTCATCGTGGATCGCCTCGATGACGTCACGCAGCAACCAGACGATGTCCGTCCCGCTCACTTCGCCAGTTCGCGCAGCACGTCGCGGCGACGGTGCATCACCTCGCGGGCGACCTCCATCTGCCGGGCGAACTCGGGATTGTGGCGGACCAACCGGATGCCGTCGGCGGTGTCGACGACATGGAGAATGTCGCCCTCCGCCATCCGGTGCCGGAGCAGCACGTCGCGCGGCAGGGTGACTCCCAGGGAGTTGCCGATGGCGCGGATCTTGACGGCGTCGGTCATGGCGGCCTCGATGCTTGCTCCGAAAGTTATAACACTGATTATAACGTCGTGCTTCCTCGCAGCGGCAACGATGAAGGGGGCGCTCACGCGCTCCCGTTGAGCCACCTTGATCTCGGCCGGAGGATTGGCGGCGAACACGGTCCAGCCGTCGGGCAGGCGGTATTCGCCGAGGGGGCTACAGCACCCCGTTGAGCGGGTGCGCGTCGAACGGATCGCCGACCTGCAGGTACTCGTCGAGCACGGCGTAGGTTTTGTGCCGGCCGAGACGCTTGAGGTGGGTCGGGTGGACGCCGCGGTCCATGCCGGTGGTCAGGGCGCCGCGTTTGAGGCTGTGGCCGCCCATAGCGTCGCGCTTGAAGCCGGCGGCGGCGGCGCGGGCCTGGATGATGCGGGCGACGCTGCCGGCGTCGATGGCCTGGGTGCCGACGACCAGGGCGGGGAGGGGGTCCTCCTCGGCATTCCGCCGCGGCGGCACCCAGATCCGCCGGAACACTGGCCCCTCGGTGATCCCCGCGGCGTCCTGCCAGCGCCGCAGGGCGCGCACCGGGCAGAGCGCTGTGCTGCCGAACGGGATGGCGACGGTCACGGCTTTGCCGTCGCGCTCGCCCTTGGAGCGCGGCAGGGTGAGCTGCAGGCCGCGGTCGCGTTGTTCGAGGTGGTCGACCCGGATGGCGGCGAGTTCGCTGCGGCGCAGGGCGCCGGCGAAGCCGACCAGCAGCAGGGCGCGGTCGCGCAGGCTGCGCAGATCGTCGGAGATCAGGGCGATGATGTCGCGCAGCAGTTCGACGGTGGCGGCGAGCTTCTTCTTCGGGGTCTCTCCCTGGTCGGCGGCGTGGCGGCGGATGCCGGCCACGGTCTCGGCGACCCGGGCCTCGGCGGTTGGCACCGGGCAGCCGGCGATGAAGTGCAGGTAGCGGATGGCGGCGCGGCGGAGCTCAACCGTGGTGACGGACATGCCGCTTCCGTGTTCGGCGGCGAGGAAGGCGACCACGTCGGCGGCCTGGCCGGGCAGGCAGGGCAGGTCGTGCTGGTCGCACCATGAGCACCAGGCCCGCACGCCGGCGCGGTAGGCGCGGCGGGTGTTGTCGGCCTTGGCCCGGCGGGCGAAGGCGTTGGCGGCGATACGGGCGGTGCCGAGGCTGCCGTCGTAGTCGGGGATCGCTGCTGCGGCCGCGGCGTCGAACCAGTCGCGCACCGCCACGGGCGGTTGGCCGAGCGGTGCCGCGGCAACGGGCGCCAGCAGCGCAGGGGAGGGGGCCTCGGCCTCGTCCGTAGTGGCATCTGTGCTGCTCGGCAGGGCGTTCATGCTGGTGTTCCGGCTCGATCCGCGAGAGTTCGGCGCGAATTCTACCCGTCTTTTGTCAGCCGGCAGTCATTGATGAGACTGCAACGACATGCCATCTTGTTGGAATCACTACATTCATGCCAGGCAGTTAATCGGGAGAAATCAGGCACGCAAAGCTGAGAAAAGCAGCCATTGGTGAGAGTCCGTCCAAGATCATATCGTGATCTGGCAGAGCCTTCGGACCATCAGCCTGACGGAAGCCCAGCGCAAGAATGCGAGGGCGTTACGGTTCAGGCATTCCCAATCCTTGGCGAGGCGGCGACACCGGTTGAGCCAGGCGATGCTTCGTTCAACGATCCAGCGCTTGGGCAGCACCA